>NZ_JBANBK010000020.1:0-119222 GCF_053572325.1 Bradyrhizobium sp. UFLA05-112
GGTACATCATGGACAAGAAATGGGCCGAGGCGAACAATGCGGTGGCACCGACGCCGGTCGCCGCCACGACCCCGAGCTACGCCTCGCTGCATGAGAACGGCACAGGCCCCTTCACGATCGAGAGCCATCAGCCCGGCGTAAAGACCGTTTTCAAGGCCAATCCGAACTACTGGAAGAAGCCGGAACATAATCTCAAGGAGATCGTGTTCACGCCGATCGCGTCGGACGCAACGCGCGTTGCGGCACTGTTGTCGGGTGAGGTCGACGTGATCGAACCGGTTCCGATCCAGGACATCCAGCGCGTCAATGCGAGCCCCAATGCGACGGTGCTGTCCGGGCCGGAACTGCGCACGATCTTCATCGGCATGGATGAGTCGCGCGATGAGCTGCTGTTCTCGAACGTCAAGGGCAAGAACCCGTTCAAGGACATCCGCGTCCGCGAGGCCTTCTACAAGGCGATCGACGTCGAGCTGATCAAGAATCGCGTCATGCGCGGGCTTTCGACCCCGTCCGCCCTGATGGTCGCCCCGGAGCTCTATCCCCTGTCGAAGGAGTTCACGCGGCCGAAATTCGATCTCGATGGCGCCAAGAAGCTCTTGACCGAGGCGGGCTATCCCGATGGCTTCGAGGTCACGATGGACTGCCCGAACGACCGCTACGTCAATGACGCCGCGATCTGTCAGGCCGTGGTCGGCATGCTTGCCCGCATCGGTGTCAAGGTGAGCCTGCTGGCGCAGCCCAAGGCGCAGTATTTCGCCAAGGTGCTGAAGCCCGGCGGCTACAAGACCTCCTTCTTCATGCTGGGCTGGACGCCGGCCACGATGGACTCCCAGAACGTGCTGCACGACATCATGGGCTGTCGCGACGATCCGAAGGATCCCAACCGCGGCGAAGCCAATCTCGGCGGCTACTGCAACAAGCAGGTCGACGCACTCACGGACCAGATTCTGGTCGAGCCTGACATGAACAAGCGCAATCAACTGATCAAACAGGCCTTCGAGATCGCCAACAAGGACTACGCCTATATCCCGCTGCATCAGCAGGCGTTGGCCTGGGGCGTATCGAAGAAGGTGAAACTGGTTCAGCGCGCGGACAACCAGGTCCTGCTCTACTGGGCCACCAAGCAGGAAGAGTAAGTGTCGACGAGTTGTGAAGTCCCGGAAGCCTCGGCTTCCGGGACTTGCCGTTTAGGGTTACGCAATGATGCGCACCGCTGAAGAGACGTGAAGGTATCAGATGCTCGCTTTCACGCTTCGCAGGGCAATCCAGGCCGTCGGTGTCATGATCGCCGTAGGCATCATTGCGTTCTCGATGTTCCGCTTCGCCGGCGATCCCGTGAACCAGATGGTGTCGATCGACACCTCGGGCGCCGAGCGCGCCGCGATCCGCCAGTCGCTCGGCCTCGATGATCCCGTGATCGTTCAGTTCGGCCGCTATGTCGCCAATGCAGCGCAGTTCAAATTCGGCATCTCCTACCAGTTCCGCCTTCCGGTCACGAATCTGTTGATGGAGCGGATGCCGGCGACGCTCGAGCTCGCGATCTGCGCCACCATCTTCGCGATGGTAGGCGGCATACTGATGGGCGTCTATTCGGCGCTCCGCCGCGACACCTGGCTCGCGCATGCATTCCAGGCGATCTCGCTGATCGGCATCTCGCTGCCGACTTTCCTGATCGGCGTCCTGCTGATCTATCTGTTCTCGGTGACGCTTGGCTGGCTGCCCTCGTTCGGCCGCGGCGACGTCGTTCATATCGGCTGGTGGACGACGGGGCTTCTCACGCTCTCCGGATTGAAGGCGCTGATCATGCCCTCGATCACGCTTGGCCTGTTCCAGATGACGCTGATCATGCGCCTGGTGCGCGCCGAGATGCTGGAGGTGATGCGCACCGACTATATCCGCTTCGCCCGCGCCCGCGGCCTCACGACACGCGCGATCCATTTCGGCCACGCGTTGCGGAACACGCTGGTTCCTGTGATCACGGTGGCCGGCCTGCAATTTGGCTCGGTAATTGCATTTGCGATCATCACCGAGACGGTATTCCAGTGGCCGGGAATGGGCTTGTTGTTCGTCCAGGCCGTTCAGAATGTCGATATCCCGATCATGGCAGCGTATTTGATGATGGTGTCCCTGATCTTCGTCACCATCAATCTCGTCGTCGACATCCTCTACACCATCGTCGATCCGCGCTTGCGCTCGACGGTCAGCCGGGCACACTGAGATGAGCGAGGCCGTCGTCCAGCACAAAACGGAAGAGCCCCTCGCGCGCAGTGCGGCCCATTCCGGCTGGTTCAAGCGCGCCGTTGAGAGCGACCTGTTCTATTCCTTCCGCCGCTCCAGGATCACCATGATCGCGGCTGCGATCACGCTGCTGTTCTTCCTGCTCGCCATCTTCGCCTCATTGCTGGCCGTGCAGAATCCGTTTGATCCGGCGCAGCTCCAGCTCCTGAATTCGCGCATCTCGCCACTCTGGACCGCCGACGGCCAGAGCCCGTTCCTGCTCGGCACCGACGAGCAGGGCCGCGACGTGCTCTCCGCGATCCTCTACGGGCTGCGGATCTCTCTCGTCGTCGGCGTGCTCGGTGTCGTCTTGTCCGGTGCGCTCGGCATTCTGCTCGGCTTGACCGCGGGCTATTTCGGCGGCGCCGTCGACGGCCTGATCATGCGCGTCGCCGACGTGCAGCTCTCCTTCCCCGCGATCCTGATCGCGCTTCTCGTCAACGGCATCGCCAAATCGGTGCTCGGCAACAAGCTCGACGAGATGAGCATGCTGGGTGTGCTGGTGCTCGCGATCGGCCTGAGCTTCTGGGTGCAATATGCCCGCACGGTGCGCGGCTCGGTGATGGTCGAGAAGAACAAGGATTACGTTGCCGCAGCGCAACTGATCGGCCTCCCCGCCCCCGTGATCATGCTGCGCCATGTGCTGCCGAACACGATGGGGCCGATCCTTGTCATCGCCACCATCAACCTGGCGCTGGCGATCATCACCGAGGCGACGCTGTCGTTCCTCGGCTCGGGCATGCCCGAGACCATGCCCTCGCTCGGCACGCTGATCCGCATCGGCAACAACTATCTGTTCGCCGGCGAATGGTGGATCGTCGCCTTCCCCGGCCTCGCGCTCGCGGCGCTGATCCTCTCCATCAACCTGCTCGGCGACTGGCTGCGCGACGCACTCAATCCCAAGCTCAGGTGAGTCCACCTCGTTCATGACCGACACAGTTCTCTCCGTGCGTAACCTTCAGGTGGAGTTCGCCTCCCGTCGCGGCACGCTGCGCGCGATCGACGACGTCTCCTTTGATATCGCCAAGGGCGAGGTGCTGGGCGTGGTCGGCGAGTCCGGCGCGGGCAAGTCGGTCACCGGGCTCGCCGTGATTGGCCTGATCGATCCGCCCGGCCGCATCGCCGGCGGCGAGATCCTTCTCGCCGGCACGCGCATCGACAACCTGCCGCCGGAGGAAATGCGCCGCGTCCGAGGCAAGCGGATCGGCATGATCTTCCAGGATCCGCTGACCTCGCTGAACCCGCTCTACAAGATCGGCGACCAGATCGTGGAGACGATCCGCACGCATCTGAACCTGTCCGAGCAGGCTGCGCGCCGCCGCGCCATCGATCTCCTCGCCGAGGTCGGCATCCCCGCGCCGGAGAAGCGCATCGACGGCTATCCCCACGAATTCTCCGGTGGCATGCGCCAGCGCGTGGTGATTGCGCTCGCGATCTGCGCCGAGCCGGAGCTGATCATCGCGGACGAGCCGACCACCGCGCTCGACGTCTCCGTGCAGGCGCAGATCATCTCGCTGATCAAGCGGCTCGGACGCGACCACGGCACCGCCGTGATGCTGGTAACCCACGACATGGGCGTGATCGCAGAGACCTCCGACCGCGTCGCGGTGATGTATGCCGGCCGCGTCGCCGAGATCGGCCCGGTGCAGGATGTCGTGAAGAATCCGCTGCACCCCTACGCCAAGGGTCTGATGGGCGCGATCCCGACGCTCGCCGGCGAAGACAAGCGCCTGGTGCAGATCCCCGGCTCCATGCCGCGTCTGTCGGCGATCCCGCGCGGCTGTTCGTTCAATCCGCGCTGCGCCTTTGCGTTCGACCGCTGCCGGGTCGAGCGGCCCGAGCCGCTTGCCCAGGGCGCGCAATCGGTCGCGTGCCATCTCTATGACAACGTCCCCGCGGAGAGCGCAGCATGAGCGCATCCTTCGTCCAGGCCAGGAACTTGCGCCGCGTCTTCGACGTCTCGAAGCCATGGTTGAACCGGGTGATCGAAGGCGGCCATCTCGAATATCTCAAGGCCGTCGACGGCGTCACCTTCGACATCAACAAGGGTGAGACTTTTGCGCTGGTCGGAGAATCCGGCTCGGGCAAGACGACGGTCGCACGGATGGTCGTCGGGCTGTTGCCGCCGAGTTCGGGCCAGGTCCTGATCGACGGCGTCTCGATGACCGATCCGAAGCAGGCGCCGGCGCGTCGCCGCTTGCGCCGCCGCATCCAGATGATCTTCCAGGATCCTTATGCGAGTCTCAATCCGCGTTTCCGGGTCGACGCCATCATCGCCGAGCCGATCCGCGCCTTCGACCTGATCCAGGGCGAGCGCGACATCCAGGCCCGCGTCGGTGAATTGTTGAGCCTGGTGGGGCTGCATCCCGACGACCGGCTGAAATACCCGCATGAGTTCTCCGGCGGCCAGCGCCAGCGCATCGCGATCGCGCGCGTGCTGGCGTCCGACGCCGAGTTCATCGTCTGCGACGAGCCGACCTCGGCGCTCGACGTGTCCGTGCAGGCGCAGATCCTCAACCTGATGCGCGACCTCCAGGACAAGTTCGGCCTCACCTACATGTTCATCAGCCACAATCTTGCAGTCGTTCGCCACATGGCGAGCCGCGTCGGCGTGATGTATCTCGGCCGCATCGTCGAAATCGCCGAAGGCCGTGAGCTGTTCGCGCGCCCGCGCATGCCCTACACCAAGATGCTGCTCGGCGCGGTGCCGGATCTGGCGATGTCCGGCCGCCAGCGTATTCCGGTCAAGGGCGAGATCCCGAATCCGATCAATCCGCCGCCGGGCTGCGCCTTCAATCCGCGCTGCCCTCTCGCCTTCGATCTCTGCCGCAAGAAGACGCCGCAACTGATCGACGGCGTCGCCTGCCACGCCGTCAACACCGCGCCGGTACCGGCGTGACGCGCGCGTGCCATGCTGCCCGCGCAATTGGCAGCGGGTCGTGCCTGTGATCAATTGTGGCCGCAGCAAACAAGAAAAGTGACCCCCCATGGCCAGCAATGTCAATCCCGATCCCTTCACGACGCGGCCCGAGATCGAAGGCACGTTCGGGGTCGTCGCCACCACGCACTGGATCGCGACCGCCGTCGGCATGGCCATCCTCGAAAAAGGCGGCAACGCGTTTGACGCCGGCGTCGCGACCGCCTTCACGCTTCAGGTGGTCGAGCCGCATCTCAACGGCCCCGGCGGGGACGTGCCCATCATCGTGTATGACGTCAAGCGCGGCCGCACCGAGGTGATCTGCGGCCAGGGACCGGCACCGGCGCGCGCCACCATTGCCCACTACAAGAGCGAAGGCCTGGATATGGTGCCCGGCACTGGCCTCCTTGCGGCCTGCGTCCCCGGCACCTTCGAATCGTGGATGCTGCTGCTCCGCGACTACGGCACGATGCGTGTGCGCGACGTGCTTGAGCCCGCGATCTCCTACGCACGCGACGGTTATCCGCTGGTCGAGCGCGCCTGCGCCACGATCAAGACCGTCGAGCAACTGTTCCGCAAGCACTGGCCGACGTCGGCCGCTGTCTATCTTCCGAACGGCGAGGTGCCGAAGCCCGGCACACTCTTCACCAATAAGACTCTCGCGGCGACCTACGCCCGCATTCTCAGCGAAGCCGAAAGCGGCGGCGGTGGCCGCGATGCCGAGATCGAGCGCGCGCGAAACGCCTGGTCGAAAGGCTTTGTCGCGGAGGCCATCGACAGGTTCTGCCGGACGCAGGAGGTGATGGACGTCAGCGGCGCGCCGCATCGTGGCGTTCTCTCGGCCGACGACATGGCGCGCTGGCAACCGACGATCGAGGCGCCGCTGACCTACGACTACGGCCGCTACACCGTCTGCAAGGCCGGCGTCTGGAGTCAGGGTCCGGTCACGCTCCAACAGCTTGCGCTGCTCAAAGGCTTTGCCCTCGACGGGCTCGATCCGACGGGCCCCGAGTTCATCCATGTCCAGATCGAATGCGCCAAGCTCGCTTTCGCTGACCGCGAAAAGTTCTACGGCGATCCCAAGTTCAACGAGATCCCGATCACAACGCTGTTGTCGGATGCCTATAACGACGAGCGCCGCAAGCTCGTCACCGAAAAAGCCTCGCTCGACTTCCGGCCCGGCTCGGTCGAAGGCTTTGGCGGGGTCGTCAAGCTGCGCCGCGCCGAAGGCCAACGCGAGGCGGTCGGCGCGCTCGGCGCCGGCGAGCCCACCGTCGGCAGGTTCGGCGAGGTACGCGGCGACACCGTGCATTTCGACATCATCGACAAGGCCGGCAACGTAGTGTCCTCGACGCCGTCGGGCGGCTGGCTACAATCCTCGCCGGTCATTCCGGAGCTCGGCTTCTGTCTGGGAAGCCGCGCCCAGATGTTCTGGCTGGAGGAAGGTCACCCCGCCTCGCTCGCGCCGGGCAAGCGTCCGCGCACCACGCTGTCGCCGACCATGGCGCTGCGTGACGGCGAGCCGTATCTCGCCTGGGGATCCCCGGGCGGTGACCAGCAGGATCAGTGGATCACGCAGTTCTTCTTGCGGCATGTCCATTGCAACCTCAATCTCCAGGAGGCGATCGACGCGCCGGCATGGCATTCGGAGCATTTCCCGATCTCGTTCTGGCCACGCACCGCGCGACCCGGCGTGCTCGTCGTGGAGAACCGCGTGCCGAAGGCGACGATCGAGAATTTGCGCGAGCGCGGGCATATCGTGGAGGTCGGTCCCGACTGGTCCGAAGGCCGCCTTACCGCCGCATCGCGCGTCGGGGGGCGCCGACGCGCCGCGGCGAATCCACGGGGTATGCAGGGATACGCGGCAGGGCGCTGACCGAGACGAGCACAACATGACCTGGTCGATCATCGCGCGAGATCCTGCCACCGGCCAGTTCGGCATCGCGGTTGCGACGCGCTTCTTCGCCGTCGGCGCGCGCGTCCCCTTCATCGCCGCTGGCCTCGGCGCCATCGCGACGCAGGCTTTCGTCAATCCCTATTATGGCATCGACGGCGTCAAGCTGTTGCGCGAAGGTCTGAATGCGCATGACGTACTCGCGGCGCTGCTCGCGACCGATGATGGCCGTGAAAGCCGCCAAGTCCACATCATGGATGCCAGCGGTGAAGTCGCGGCGCACACCGGCCGCGACTGCATCGACTGGTGCGGACACACGGCGGGAAACGGCTTCTCCATTGCCGGCAACATGCTCGCCGGCCCCGACGTCCTCAGCGAGACGGCAAAGACCTACATCGCCAATGACAGCCTGCCCTTCCCGCGCCGCCTGCTGGCGGCGATGCGGGCCGGAGAAGCCGCCGGCGGCGACAAGCGCGGCAAGCAGTCTGCTGCCTTGCTCATCCATGGCGAGGAGGAATGGTCCGCGCTCGACCTGCGCGTCGACGATCATCTCGATCCGCTTGCCGAACTGGCACGGCTTGAGCAGGTCAGCAACGAACTCTGGGTGCATTTCCGCGCCTCGCTGCCGACGCGCCGGAACCCGGCCGGGATCACCGACCGCGCCGTGGTCGATGCCCGCACCGCAGCGGCCCGCACGACAGAGCAATGAGCGCGGCGCCCCTCATCAAGATCGAGAACCTGCGCGTCCGCTTCCACGGCGACGATGGTCGCATCACCCACGCGGTGGACAGCGTCGATCTCAGCGTCGCCAATGGAGCGACGCTCGGCCTCGTCGGCGAATCCGGTTGCGGCAAGAGCGTGACGTCGCTTGCGATCATGGGACTGTTGCCGAGGCAAACCAGCGAGGTCACCGGCTACATCCGCTTCGATGGCGTTGATCTCCTGCAAAGCTCCGACAAGAGCCTGCGCGACCTGCGCGGCAATCGGCTCGCGATGATCTTCCAGGAACCGATGACCTCGCTCAATCCGAGCTTCACCATCGGCGACCAGATCATCGAGACGATTTTGCGCCACCGCGGCGGCTCGAGGAAGAACGCCCGCGAGCGGGCGATCGAGCTGCTCCGCCGCGTCCACATTCCCTCCCCCGAACGGCGCATCGACGAATACCCGCATAAGCTCTCCGGCGGCATGCGCCAGCGCGTGATGATCGCAATGGCGCTTGCCTGCGACCCGCGCCTTTTGATCGCCGACGAGCCGACCACGGCGCTCGACGTCACCTTGCAGGCTCAGATCCTGGAACTGATGCGCGAATTGAAGGCGGCGAGCGGCGCTGCCATCATCCTGATCACCCATGATCTCGGCGTCGTCGCCGAAGTCTGCGACGAGGTCGCCGTGATGTATGCCGGCGAGATCGTCGAGCGCGCGCCAGTGGACGAGCTGTTCGCCTCGCCGCAGCATCCCTATACCGTCGGCCTGCTCGGCTCGATCCCGCGCCTCGACCACCGCGCCGAGCAGCTTGCAACGATCGAAGGCATGGTGCCGAACATGGCACATCCGCCGGCCGCCTGCCGCTTTGCTGCAAGGTGCCCGTTCATGCTGGAGGCCTGCACGAAAGCGCCGCCGCCGCTTGCCGAAGTGAGCGCCGGCCATCTCTCGCGCTGCATCCGCGCGCCGCTCGAGCAGTTGGTGTCGTGATGGCGCTGCTCGAGGTCGAAAATCTGGTCAAGCATTTCGTTGCCGAGCGCTCGCTGCTCGGCAGGCCCAAGTCCCTGGTCAAGGCCGTCGACGGAGTCAGCTTTGCACTCGAAGCAGGCAAGACGCTGGCGCTGGTCGGCGAATCCGGCTGCGGCAAGTCGACGGTCAGCCGGCTGGTGCTGCGGCTGATCGAGCCGGATGCCGGTAGCGTTCGCTTCGAAGGTCGCGATCTGCTCGCGCTCAACGCCGATGCGCTGCGCGCCTTTCGCCGAAAGGCGCAGATCATCTTTCAGGATCCTTACGCCTCGCTCAACCCGCGCATGACGGTCAGCCAGATCCTGACCGAGCCGCTCGCGCTGCATAATCTCGTCCCGCCATCGCGCCGGCGCGAGCGCGTTGCGGAACTTTTGCAGCTCGTCGGACTGGAATCGCGGCTGGCTCGCCGCTATCCGCATGAATTCTCCGGCGGCCAGCGCCAGCGTATCGCGATTGCGCGGGCGCTCGCGGTCGAGCCCAGGCTGATCATCTGTGACGAGCCGGTCTCGGCGCTCGATGTCTCCATCCGCTCTCAGATCCTGAATCTGCTGCGGGAGCTCCAGGATCGGCTCGGCCTCGCCTACATCTTCGTCTCGCACGATCTTGCCGTGGTGAAGCATATCGCCGACCGTGTTGCCGTGATGAACCTTGGCCACATCGTCGAGACGGCCGACGCCGACGCGCTGTTCGCCGCGCCGCGCCATCCCTATAGCCGCGCACTTCTGTCCGCGATTCCTCTGCCGCAACCGCACGCAAAGCGAAGCACCATCCTGCTCAAGGGCGAGATGCCGAGCGCGCTCGCCCCGCCGGCAGGGTGCCGCTTCCACACCCGCTGCCCGTTCGTGGTCGACCGCTGCCGCAGCGAGGCACCGCAACTTTTGGCTGACAGCAGCGGCCATGCCACTGCATGTCACCGCGTCGCCGAGCTGCCCCCGGCCGATGCCATCCTGCCCGCCCCGCACGCTTTGTCGCCGGCGCTCGCGAAATTGGTTGCCGCCTTCAGCCGAAAGACGGAAGGCGCTGGCCCCTCCGGGGTTGGTATACAAGATGCACCGGCAACACCGAGATAGCCGCCAGTCATGTCAGATGAGTCTTGATAGCCTTGGGGATGATGCAATGAAGATGTTCCGCCTCGCGGCCACCGCCGCCGCATTGCTGGTGTCACTCGGCGCCGCGCAGGCCCAGACCACGCTGCGCATCGGGCTTGCCGAGGACCCCGATATCCTCGATCCGACCATGGCGCGCACCTATGTCGGCCGCATCGTGTTCTCCGCATTCTGCGACAAGCTGTTCGACATCGACGAGAAGCTGAACATCGTGCCGCAGCTCGCGCTGTCGAGCGAGACCGCCGACGACGGCAAGGCGCTCGTCATCAAGCTCCGCCCCGGCGTGAAATTCCACGATGGCGAGCCGTTCGACGCGGAAGCCGCAAAGTTCTCCCTCGAGCGACACCTCACCTTCCCCGGCTCGTTCCGCAAGCCCGAGCTCGCCTCGGTCGACCATGTCGAGGTGGTCGATCCCCTCACCATCAGACTGGTGCTGAAGGCGCCATTCTCGCCGCTGCTCGCGCAGCTCACCGACCGCGCCGGCATGATGGTCTCGCCGAAGGCAGCCAAAGCCGAAGGCGACAAGTTCGGCCTGCATCCGGTCTGCGCCGGTCCCTACAAATTCGTCGAGCGCGTGCAGCAGGACCGCATCGTGTTCGAGAAATTCGCCGACTATTGGAACAAGGACAATGTCTTCATCGACCGCGTCGTGTTCCAGCCAATCGTCGATTCCACGGTGCGGCTTGCCAATTTGAAATCCGGCGGGCTCGACCTGATCGAGCGCGTACTCGCGACCGATCTGAAGGACGTGCGGGCCGACTCGCGGCTGAAGGTCGCGACCGCGATCGAGCTCGGCTATCAGGGCGTCACGCTCAACATCGGCAAGGACAAGGCCAAGGGGCCGCTCAGCCAGTCCGCCAAGGTGCGCCAGGCGCTCGATCTTGCCATCGACCGGGACGCCATCAATCAGGTCGTTTTCAACGGCGAGTTTCAGGTCGGCAACCAATGGGTCAATCCCGACCATCCCTTTTATCAGAAGGCCGTTCCGGTCCGCGCCCGCAACGTGGAGAAGGCCAAGGCGCTGCTGAAGGAAGCCGGCGTGACGCCGCCTGTCAGCGTCGATTTCCTGGTGCCGAAAGGCGCGGAAACCGAAACGCCGGCGCAGGTGATCCAGTCGATGGCGGCGGAAGCCGGGTTCGACATGAAGATCCGTGTCACTGAGTTTGCGACCGGACTCAAGCAGGCCGAGGCCGGCGATTACCAGGCCTTCGTGCTCGCCTGGAGCGGCCGCGTCGATCCCGACGGCAACTCCTACATCTTCCTGCACAGCGACGCGCCGCAAAATTACGGCGCGTGGAATAATGCGCAGGCCGACAAGGCGCTCGAGGAGGCCCGGCTCGTCAGCGATCCCGACAAGCGCAAGGCGATCTATGAGACTCTGGCGAAGCTGGTTCAGGAGGAGGAGCCGATCCTCTATCTCTACCACCGCCGCATCATCATCGCCCACACGACCAGGCTGGAAGGTTACAAGCAGATGCCGGACGGCCTCGTGCGCGTCATCGGCCTCAAGCTGAAGTGACGTCCCGGGGATGCTGAACTTCCTCGCCCGCCGTCTTGCGCAGATCATACCGACGCTGTTCTTCGTGTCGGTGCTGATCTTCTCGCTCCAGCAGCTCCTGCCGGGTGATCCGGCGCTGGTGATGGCCGGCGAAGAGCGGGATCCCGCCGTGATCGCGCAGATCCGCCAGCAATACCGGCTCGATCAGCCGATCCCCGTGCAATACGCCTATTGGGTCAGGGGCGTTCTGACCGGCGACTTCGGGGAGTCCCTGCGCAACAAGATGCCGGTGCGCGCGCTGATCGCGCAGAAGCTGCCCGTGACGTTGCAGCTCGCGTCGATGGCAATTCTGATCGCGTTCCTGATCGGGATCCCCGCAGGCATCGTCTCGGCGGTCAAGAAAGGCACGGCCTGGGACTACGGCGCCAACCTGTTTGCGCTGTGGGGCATCTCGACGCCGAACTTCTGGCTCGGCATCATGCTGATCTTCCTGTTCTCGATCGAGCTCGGCTGGCTGCCGGCCTCCGGCTATATACCGCTGACGGAGGACTGGCGCGCGAGCCTTGCCGCCACGATCATGCCAGCCTTCGTGCTCGGCAATGCCATCGCCGCGATCCTGATGCGGCATACGCGCAGCGCCATGCTCCAGGTGCTGGAGAGCGACTATGTCCGCACCGCGCGCGCCAAAGGCCTCCTGGAGCGGACCGTCATCCTCAAGCACGCCATGCGCAATGCGCTGACGCCGGTGATCACGCTCGGTGCGCTCGAGCTCGGCACACTCTTGTCGGGCGCGGTGCTGACCGAGCAGATCTTTTCCATTCCCGGCTTCGGCAAGCTGATCGTAGACGCCGTGTTCAACCGCGACTACGCAGTCGTGCAGGGCGTGGTGCTGGTCACCGCGACGATCTACATCACGCTCAACCTGATCGCCGACATCGCCTATATCCTCGTCAACCCGCGGCTGAGGGGCTAGGTCATGACCGACGCCGTTCTCTCAGCCCATCCCGTCACTGATACGAGCGAGCTCGACAGCCCCGCACGGCGCGCCCGGCGGCGCCTGTTCAAGCGCAAGGCGGCGGTCATGGGGCTCGTCGTGATGACGACGTTCATCCTGCTGGCCCTGCTGGCGCCGCTGATCGTTCCCTACGATCCCGTCGCCACGAGCTGGAGCCTGGTGCGAAAAGCCCCCACCGCGCTGCATTGGTTCGGCACCGACGAGCTCGGCCGCGACATATTGAGCCGGGTCATCTACGGTGCGCGCGCCTCGCTGCTCGCCGGCGCCATCTCGGTCGCGATTGCGCTTGGCATCGGCGTACCGCTCGGCCTGCTCGCCGGCTACCGCGGCGGCTTCACCGACGCGCTGATCAGCCGGATCACCGATGCGATGCTCGCATGCCCGTTCCTGATCCTGGCTATCGCGCTCGCGGCGTTCCTGGGCCCGAGCCTCGGCAACGCCATGATCGCAATCGGCATCTCGGCCACCCCAGTATTCATCCGCCTGACCCGCGGCCAGGTGTTGAGCGTCAAGGCCGAGGACTATGTCGAGGCGGCGCGCGCGCTCGGCAACCCGTCCTGGCGGATCGCATTCGCTCACATCCTGCCGAACATCCTGCCGGCGCTGCTGGTGCAGGCCACGCTGTCGATCGCCGCGGCGATCATCGCGGAAGCCGCTCTGTCGTTTCTCGGCCTCGGCCAGCAGCCGCCGGCTCCGTCCTGGGGCAGCATGCTCAACGCGGCGCAGCGCTTCCTGACGCAGGCGCCGTGGATGGCGATCTGGCCTGGCCTTGCGATCTTCCTGGTGGTGCTATCCCTGAACCTGCTCGGCGACGGCCTGCGCGACGCGCTCGATCCGCGCCAGCGCTGAGGCGTTCCTCATGGTGAGGAGCGCGCTCTTGCGCGCGTCTCGAACCATGAGGCCCCGCTCTCGCCCCGGGGCCATCCTTCGAGACGCGGCCTGACGGCCGCTCCTCAGGATGAGGATTTCAGATCACGACTTCGCGCACCACGCGCCGGCAATCCATCTCGAATTCGAGATCGACCACCGGCGGCCGCGCGAAATGCCAGGTGAGGCCGGAGCGCAAGGCGCCGCGACGCACCAGCTCGTCGGCCAGCGCGTGGTGGAAATCGCGGATCGAATAGGCCTGCACGGCGGTCGTCTCCTTCCAGCCGAAGCCGAATGCCGCAAGGCGGCTTTCCATCTGCGCGGCGGTGAAGCGGACCTTCTCCGTGATGCCCTCCGGGCTGAGGTCCCGGTAGCGCACGCTGCGCTCGACATAGCTGCCGCTCCCCTCGCGCGCCTCGGCACCGCCGGCGATCACGAAGGTCGGTGTGCTCGATCGCGTCGGCCGCGTGAAGGAGAACGCATGGAAGGAAGGTTCAGTGGGTGGGTCGATCTCGGGACAGACATTGCTGCGTGCCACCGGATTGGTGGTGCCATCGAAGATGCCCCACTCGGACAGCGTCTTGACGTAGTGCAGATTGAAGTTGCGGAAGCCTTCTTCCGTGAACGCGGCCGGCGAGCGCAGCTCGCAGGCGCAGAACGCGGTCAGCGGACGCCCGGCCTCCCGGATCAACTTGGCGGCCAGGGCAAATCCTTCCGCGAGCGGCGCCAGGCGATCCAAGCGAACCCGCTCGATCTCGTAGCCGGGATCGGCGGCGGCACCCGCCGAATACTGGAACACGGACGGAATGAAACGATAGTTGCCGGCAGAGAATTCGCGGGTCATTTTCGAATCCCTATTCCAATTGCATGCGGACGCCCTTGGCGCCGTTGAGCAGGCGCTTGAGGTGGAAGCCGGCCAGCGCATCGTCGGCGTGCATGCCGACCAGCGCGGCGAAGGCTGGCATGGCCGCGACGTCGCCCGCCTCAAGCTTGGCAAAGGCTTCGGAGTATTGCGTCGTCAGAGGTGTTTCGAATCTCGCCGGCGGAAGCGGCTCGAAGGCCCGGAGCGGCTCGCTGCGGCCGCGCAACATGAGGTCGCCTACCGGGCGGCCCCGAAAATTCGCGGCCTCCTTGGCGATGGTGGCGCTGACGCAGATGCGCGTGCCCAGGTACTTGTTGGCGGCTTCCAGCCGTGCCGCCGTGTTGATAGTGTCGCCATAGGCAGTGTAGTCGAAGAAACGGCTGCCGCCGAAATTACCGACCAGCGCGGGCCCGGCATGGACGCCGATGCGTGTCGTGCCGAAATTGACGCCCTTGTCCTTCCAGCGCAGGCGGAAGTCCTCGGCCCATATATCGAGATCGTGGGCGCAGGCGACCGCGCGTGTCGCAAAATCGGGTTGATCCCCGGGGGCATTGAACAGCACTTGAATGGCGTCGCCGATGATCTTCGCAACGGTGCCTTCGTGCTGGAACACGATGTCGGTCATGCCGCCGACATAGGCGTTGAGGAGCCCGCCCAGCGTTTCCGGCGCAGCACTCTCGACCAGCGTCGTGAAACCGGTGATGTCGGTGAAAATGGTCGCCACGTCGCGCCACTGCACCTCCATGCCGTCGCTCTCGCCGCTCGCCGCGGCCAGACGCTTGGCGATCTCGGGCGAGAAGTAGCGCGACAGCGAGGCATGGGCACGCTCGGCTTCCGCCTGCCGGCGCCGCGCCTCGCGCAGCGTCTCGACGTGGCGGATGGTCTTCTGGATCGTCATCTCCAGATCCGCAAAATCAATCGGCTTGGTCAGGAAGTCGAAGGCGCCGCGATTCATCGCGGTCCGGATGTTGCTCATGTCGCCATAGGCAGAGACGATGATCGTCGACTTCTTGTCCTCGGCCTCCTGGAGCTTCTGGAGCAGCGACAGCCCGTCCATCCGCGGCATGTTGATGTCTGATACCACCAGGTCGACATGAGGATGCAGCTCGATCGATTGCAGCGCCTCGATGCCGTCATGGGCAAACATGAAGCTGACAAGCCCCTCGCGAATCTGCCTACGAAACTTCTGGAGGACCAGCGCCTCCAGATCGGGCTCATCATCGACAACGAGAATCGTGGATGTCATGCCGCTTGCTCGAGCCTGGTGTCGATCTCCTGCCGCAGCAGCGCAAAGTCGATCGGCTTGGTCAGAAGCCCGACCGCGCCGCGCTCGATCGCCTTCCGCCGTGTTTCCGCATCGCCGTAGGCCGTGATCATGATCACGGGCACATCCGGACGTGCCGCGCGCACCTTCGGCAACATCTCGAGCCCGCTCATGCCGGGCATATTGATGTCGGAAAGGATCAGGATCAGCGAGGCGTCGCGCACCGCGACGGCGCGTTCGATCGCCACCGGCGCGGACGATGCGAACTCCATCTGGAAACGGCCGGCGCGCAGGTCGCGCCGGAAATGTTGACGAAACAGCGCCTCAACGTCGGGCTCGTCGTCGACGACAAGGATATAGACGTTCAATTCCTGCCTCCGGTATGGCCTTCTGCCAGCATGCGCGGCAGCGTAATGATGAATTCGGTGAAAGCACCCGGCTCAGTGTTTACGTCGACTGTGCCGCCATGCTGTTTCACCACGATGTCGTGACTCATGGACAGGCCAAGCCCGGTTCCCTCGCCGGCCGGCTTGGTGGTGAAGAACGGATTGAACATTTTCTCCTTCACCTCGGGCGGGATGCCGGTGCCGTTGTCGCGGATCCTGATTTCGACCTTGTTGCCGAGATTCCTGGTTGAGGCGCTCAGCGTCGGCTCGAAACCGTCGCCCACCTGCTCCTTCCGTTTGGTCGCGGCATAGAAGCCGTTCGAGATCAGGTTGAGGAAGACGCGGGTGATCTCCTGCGGATAGATGTCGAGCATGCCGGCGGCCGGGTCGAGGTCGCGCTTGAGCGTGATGTTGAAACCCGGCTTTTCGGCACGCGCGCCGTGATAGGCAAGATTGAGGCTCTCCTCGACGAGCGCGTTGATGTCTGCCGCCCGCCGCTCGCCCGAGCCTTCGCGCGAATGCAGCAGCATGTTCTTGACGATGGAATCGGCGCGCTTGCCGTGCTGTACTACTTTCTCGAGGTTACCCTTGAGCATGTAGGTGAGCTCGGCGACCTCCTCCTTGGTCTTGTCGTCGAGGCCTACCGATTGCATGACCTCGTTGAGTTCGTCGATCAACTCCGTCGACACCGAGGAGAAATTGTTGACGAAGTTGAGCGGGTTCTTGATCTCGTGGGCGATGCCGGCGGTGAGCTGCCCCAGCGAAGCCAGCTTTTCGGTCTGGATCAGGCGGTCCTGCGCGGTGCGCAGCTCGTCGAGGGATTGCGAGAGCTCATTGGTGCGCTCACGAAGCTGCTTGAGCAGTCGAGCGTTCTCGATCGCAATGACCGCCTGATTGGCAAAATTCTCCACCAACGCGATCTGCTTGTCGGTGAACGCGCGAACCTCCCGGCGAAAGATCGTGATCACGCCGACCAGCTCGCTCTCCCGCAACAGCGGCACCATGAGCGTCGTGCGCGCACCCCCGACATCGGCGAGCAAGACCGCCATCTCGGATCCGGCACGATAGGCAGGGCCTTCGCGAACGTCGAGGACCTGGGCTACCTGATGCGTCCTGACAACCTGGGCAAGGCCGCTCTCGGGATGTGGAGCAATCGTGCCATCGTGCCGCCGCGTGGCTGCAAATTCCGGGGGAAGATTGTAGTCCGATACCAGACTGTATCGCTCTCCGTCCCAGAGATCCATGACGCCAAAGCTTGCGCCGCAGACCCGCGTTGCATTCTGCAACATCTTGTTGAAGACCGGCTGCAGTTCGCCGGCGGACGAACTGATCGTCTCCAGAACCTCCGAGGTTGCCGTCTGCTGCTGGAGGGATTCACTCAGCTCCGCCGTGCGCTGCTCGACCTTGTTCTCCAGGTCCGCATAGGACTCCTGCAAGCGCGCGCCCATGTCGTTGAACTGGTTGGCGAGCCCTTCCAGCTCGTCGCCGGTCTTGATCGAGATACGCTGCGAGAAGTCGCCACCGCCGATGCGCTCGGCGCCGGTGCGCAGGGCCTGGATCGGGCCGACCATGCGCCGCGCCAGGAAAATCCCTGCGAGCACCGCGAAGATGGATGCTGCGAGCAGCACGATGGCGAGACGTTGCAGGGAGGCATAGAGCGAGGCATAGGCCTCCTCGACCGGAAGCTCCACGAACATGGTCCAGCCCAGCGGCGCGATCGGCGCGGACGCGGTCAGCACCTTCTGTCCCTGGAGATTGGTCGCCTCCTGCAACGAGTCGGGCATGGTCCCGCCACCGGTCTGCGCGGCGCGCACCTGCTCGAGCCTGGACATGTCGGTGTTGCGCAACACCAGGCTGATGTCTGGATGTGCGATCAGCCGGCCCTGCGAGCCAACCACATAGGCATGCCCGTGCTCGCCGACCTTGATCTGCGAGACGACGTCCCAGATCAGCTTGAGATTGACTTCCGCGATGCTGACGCCGGCGTCCTTGCGCGTGCCGGCGAGCGCCAGCGTCATGTAGGGCTCGGATTCTCTCCGGAAATAGACCGGCCCGTAATAGACCTTGTGCGCAACGGCTTCGGTGAATTTCGCGTCATTGGAAAGATCGATCCCGCTATCGACGACGTCCATCGCCAGGCGCGAGACACGCAAGCGCTCCTTGCCGGTCGAATCCACCTGGGCGAGTTCGGTGATGGCCGGAACCTGGCGCAGCAGCCGCAGCGCATCGAAGCGGCGCTGCTCGATCGAGCCGGCCGACCACGGCAGTTGCGTGGTCCAGCCAAGCTGGCTCTCGATCTCCTTGACGAACTGGCTGATCTTGGCGGCGGCCGCCTCGGCCTGCTCGCGCTGAACGCGGATCAGCGCGGCCTTGTGCTCACGATAATAGAAGAACACCTCGAAGAGACCGTTGGCGAGCAGCGCAACCGCCACCACAGCCACGAACAGCCCGACATATTTGGTGAACAGCCGGGTCCGGATCCCGGGCCGCGCGCCGTCACCGGAAGCAACATCGCCCGCCGCTGCGCTACCAGGCAGCGACCGGCCCTGCGGCGTGTCGGGATGGAGGGAAATGCTCATCCCGCCAAACCTAGCAAGAAGGCCCGGGCTTGTCTCTTGCCGCAGCGCACAAGGTTACTCGATGACTTCGTCTGCGAGGGCCAGCAAGGTGGGCGGAATCTCGAGTCCAGTCGCCTTCGCCGTCTTCAGGTTGAGCACCAGGGGATAGCGGGTCGGCTGCTCGAACGGCAAATCGCCGGGGTTCGCTCCATTGAAAATGCGAGCGACCAGTGCTGCCGCCCGCTCGAAACATTCCGACACGTCCGGTCCGTAGGACATCAGCCCGCCGTCGCGGGCGAAATCATCATTTTCGTAGATCGCCGGCAGCTTCCGGACGGCGGCGAACTCGAACACCCGCTTTCGGTTGAGAATGGTGAGCGCATCCGCCACCATCAGGATGCCGTCCGGCAAATCGCCTGACATCACCGAGAAGGCCTCGTCGAAATCGTCGGGCTCGCGGACGCCGAGGGCCTGCACGGTCAGCCCAAGCGCCTGGGCGGCCTTCGCCGATGCCTGATAGCGCATGGTCATGCCGAGGTCGTCCTTGTTCCAGAGCATGGCGACCTTGGTCAGTTTCGGCGACATCTCCTTCAACAACGCCAGCCGCTTGGCACTGAGCGTCGCCGCGACGTCCGAAATGCCGGTGATGTTGCCGCCGGGATGGGCAAGGCTTTCAATGAGCCGGGTCTCGACGGGATCGCCGATGCCGCTTGCCGCGACAATGGGCATGCCCGCCGCCTTGGCGGCTATGGCCGTCGGGTAGCCTATGATGACAATGGCATCGACGCTCCTGGACTTCAGCTCCGCGATCAGCGAGGGGAGCTTGGCAACATCGCCTGCCGCGCCGCGGGGCTCGAGACTGAGATTCTGACCGAGGTTGAAGCCACGCTCGCCGAGCACCTTGATCAGGATCTTGCCGCCCGGTCTCGTCTCCGAAATGGGCACGATCGGTGTCAGCGTGCCGAGACGGTAGGTTTTGCTGCCCTGTGCCGCGACCGAACCCGGACACAACAGCGAAATGCAGCCAAGCCCTCCCAGGAATTCGCGCCGCCTCATCATGCCTTCCCTGCCCTGGTGCAACCTTTGCGCGGCAGAAGTCTAGCAGGGACAAGAAAAAAGCGGCAATGGCGATGTGCCATTGCCGCTCTTCACCTTGGATTGAACGGCCTCAGGTCGGCCGCAGCGCGCTGGAGTCCATATCCAGCGCCTCGATCTGCTTGTTCCGCTCGGATTCGGTCTTGGCGCGGTGGTCGGTCGCGAGCACCACGTAGACTGCCGGCAGCACGAACAGCGTGAACAGCGTGCCGATCGACATGCCGGCCACGACCACGAGGCCGATCGAGAAGCGACTGGCGGCACCCGCGCCGCTCGCGGTCAGCAGCGGGATCAGGCCGGTGACCATCGCGGCCGTCGTCATCAGGATCGGCCGCAGACGGATGCGAGCCGACATCTCGATCGCCGAACGGCGATCGAGCCGTTCGTTGACCTGGAGCTCGTTGGCGAACTCCACCATCAGGATGCCGTGCTTGGTGATCAGGCCGACGAGTGTCAGCAGGCCGACCTGGGTGTAGATGTTCATCGTCGCCGCACCGAAGAACAGCGGGATCAGCGCACCGACGATCGCCATCGGCACCGAGATCATGATGACCAGCGGATCGCGCAGGCTCTCGAACTGCGCCGCCAGCACCAGGAAGATGATGATCAGCGCGAAAGCAAAGGTGATTGCGAGCTGATTGCCTTCCTGCACGTATTGCCTGCTGTCGGCGAGATAGTCGTGGCTGAAGCCTTGCGGCAGCTTCTTGGCCTCGCCTTCGAGGAAGTCGACCGCCGCACCGACGGTGACGCCTGGCATCGGCACGGCCGAGAAGGTCGCCGAGTTCAGCTGATTATAGTGCGTCAGCGAGTTCGGCTCGGTCGAGGTCTCGAGCGACAGGACGGTGGACAGCGGAACCTGCTGGCCGGTGTTGGTCGTGACGTAGTAACCGTCGAGCGCCTCCGGCGAGAGCCGCTTCTCCCGCGGAACCTGCGGGATCACCTGGTAGGAGCGCCCCTCCAGGTTGAAGCGGTTGATGTAGTTGCCGCCGAGCAGCACGGCCAGCGCACTACCGACGTTCTGCATGTTGATGCCGAGGTCCTGCGCCTTGGTACGATCGATCCTCACCTTCACCGTCGGCTGGTTGAAGGCGAGATCGCTATCGGAGACGATGAACATGCCGCTCTTGCGCGCAGCATCCTTCAGCTTCTCCATCTGCTCATAGACGGTCTGGAAGCCCGCGGTCGAGTTGATCACCATCTGCACCGGCAGGCCGCCCGGGCCGCCCGGGAGCGGCGGCAGGTTGAAGGCGAACGCCTGCACGCCCTCGATCTTGGAGAGCTCGGCCTGCACCAGCGGCTTAAGCTTGATCGACGAACGCTGACGCTCGTCCCAGGGCTTGAGCAGCATGCCGGCGATGCCGCCCTGAGGGCCGTTGATGCCGTTCAGCACGAAGCGCAAGTCGGTCTCGGGGAAGCTTTGAAATTTCTTGTCGAGCTTTTCGCCATAGAAATCGAGATAGTCGATATTGGCGTATTTCGGCGCCTTGGTCACCGCGAACACGATGCCCTGGTCTTCTTCCGGCGCCAGCTCCTTCGAGGTGTGCATATAGAGGAAGCCGACGAGGCCGAGGATCGTCAGCGCGAACAGGCCGGTCACCGCCTTGTAGTCGAGCGAGCGGTCGAGCCTGCGGCCGTACCAGCGCGTCACGGCGCCGAACACCTTGTTGACGAGCTTGGCGAAACGGCCCTCTTCGGTGTTCTTGAGCAGCACCGAGCACATCATCGGCGACAGCGTCAGCGCGATGACGCCCGACACGATCACCGACCCCGCCAGCGTGAACGCGAATTCGCGGAACAGCGAGCCGGTGAGGCCGCCGAGGAAGCCGATCGGCGCGTACACGGCTGCAAGCGTGATGGTCATCGAGATGACGGGGCCGACGATTTCGCGCGCGCCTTGCAGGGCCGCCTGCACCGGTGACTTGCCCTCCTCCAGATGGCGGTGGATGTTCTCCACCACCACGATGGCGTCGTCGACCACGAGACCGATCGCGAGCACCATCGCGAGCAGCGTCAGCAGGTTGAAGCTGAAGCCGAATGCGAGCATCAGCGTACAGACGCCGATCATCGACAGGGGGATGGTGACGACGGGAATGATCACCGAGCGGAATGAGGCCAGGAACAGGAAGATCACCACGATGACGATGATCACGGCCTCGCCCAGCGTCTTCTCGACCTCGTCGATCGACGACTGGATGAACTTGGTCGAGTCGTAGGCGACCTTCATCTTCATCGACGGCGGCAGATTGCGCTCGAGCTCGGGGAACAGCGCGCGCACGCCCTTCACCAGCGTCAGCGGGTTGCCTTGCGGGGTGGCCTGCACGCCGATGAAGATCGCGTGCTCGCCATTGAAGGCGACGCTCGCATCCGTGCTCTGGGCAGCAAGCTCGACGGTTGCGATGTCCTCCATCCGGACGAAGCCGCCGTCCTTGGCCTTGACGATCATCTTCCTGAACTGGTTGACGTCGGTCAGGCCCGTGTTCGTCGAGATGTTCGAGACGATCAGATAGCCCTTGGTCTGGCCAGCCGCCGACTGGAAGTTGTTGGCGGTGATCGCGGCCGCGACATCGCCGGGCGACACGTTGCGGCCGGCCATCTTCACTGGATCAAGCCACAGCCGCATCGCAAAGGTCTGGCCGCCCAGAATGTCGGCCGACGCCACGCCGTCGACGGTCGACAGCACCGGCTGCACCACGCGCGTCAGATAGTCCGAGATCGCAGAGCCCGACAGCTCCTCCGAGGAGAAGCCGAGATACATGACGGCCGTGGTCTGGCCGGTCGTCTTGGTAACGATCGGGTCGTTCGATTCCTTCGGGATCAGATATTTGACCGAGTTCACCTTGGCGAGCACCTCGGTGAGCGCCTGGTTCGGATCGAAGTTCAGCTTGATGTAGATCTGGATCGTCGAGGTGCCCTGCACCGAGGACGAGGTGATGTAGTCGACACCCTCGGCCGAGGCGACCGCCTGCTCGATCGGCGTCGTGATGAAGCCCTGGATCAGGTCAGCGGACGCGCCCGGGTACACCGTCGTGACGTTGACGACCGTGTTCGACAGTTTCGGATATTGCCGGATCGGCAGCACCATCGCCGCGCGCAAGCCGATCAGCAGGATCAGCAGGCTGACGACGACCGACAGGACCGGTCGCTTGATGAAGATATCGGTAAAGGCCATCGCGGCGATCTCGAATTCGTTTGCTTGAGTGGCGTGATCCGGCGTCAGGCCGGATCACGCGAGCGCGTCAATCAGTAGCGCGGCGGCTGCGCAGGAACGGCCGGTGCCGGATCGGACGAAATCGCCACCGGCGCACCCGATTGCAGCTTGAGCTGGCCGACGGCGACGACCTTGTCGCCCGGCTTCAGGCCCTTCAGGATCTCGACGCGGCCTTCGACCCGGTTGCCGGTCTGCACGAAGGTGCGCACCGCATTCAGGCTGGTCTTGCCGTCATCCTCCTTCTTCTCGGTGATGACGAACACGGAGTCGCCATAGAGCGTGTAGTCGACCGATGTCTCCGGAACGGTGATCACCGGCGGCTTGTCCGGCAGCACCACGGTGGTGGTCACGAACATGCCTGGCTTGAGGATCTTGCCCGGGTTCGCGATCGTCGCCTGCACGCGGATGTTGCGGGTGTCGCTCGCGATTTGCGGTTCGATGGTGGTGATCTTGCCCTCGAAGACGCGGCCCGGATAGGCATCAACCTTCAGCCGCACGGCCTGGCCGACCTTGAGATTGCCTGAGTCCTTCTCCGTCACCGTGAAGTTGGCCCACAGCACCGACAGATCCGTCAGCGACACGATCGCCGTGCCCGCGGTGAGATACTGGCCGACCTCGACCTTGCGCACGCCGAGATCGCCGGAGAACGGCGCCCGCACCAGCTTCTGCGAGATCAGCGCTTCCGTCTTGGCTATGCCTGCCATCGCCTGATCGTAGGAGGCTTGCGCCTGGTCGACGGTCGCCTGCGGACTGAACTGGCGCGCGGCGAGCTGCTTGGCACGATCGAGCGAGAGTTGCGCGACGGTCGCCTGCGCCTTGAAGTTGGCGAGATCGCCCTGCTCCGGCGCGTCGAACAGCTGCACCAGTGGCGTGCCTTCCTCGACATGCGCGCCCGGCTCGAACTTGATCTCCGTGACACGGCCGTTGACGTCGGCGGTGACATTGACCTGATGCACGGCGGCGAGCTCGCCGACCGCGGTCAACAGATTCGGCACCACCTCGTTCTTCGCCTCGGCCGCGCTGACGCTCACCGGCGGCGGCTTGTTGTTGGCGAAGAACTGCTTGATCATCTGGCCACGGAACGAATTGAACCAGACCAGCCCGCCGACGAGTGCGCCGAGCAGCAAACCGACAATGATGAACCAGCGCACCGGCTTCACCGGGCGCTTGGGCGCCTTGTCGATCGGTTCGCCCGATATCTTGTGTTCAGCCACGATGTTCATGTCATGCACTTTCTGCAATCGCCGCCTTGCCGGCACCCGGCGCCAAAGCGCGGCCCAGATGCGAAGCAATTGCGGCGTCGTTAAGTCCGATACCTCTCAGGAGAAACTCACAGAGCTGCCCTTCCAGATCGTCCGCCTTGCCGTAAGCGAGGCAGGGCGTGGCCGGCAGCCTGGTCAGCGCAGCCGTCATCAGCGAATGGTGCGCGAACCAGAACAGGTTGAGCGGCGCCGTTGCGCAGGGCCTCGCGTCCCCCGCCGCCACCGCACGCTCCAGCGAGGCGACGAAGACGGCTCTGTGTATAAGAGACAGGCTGCGGATCAGCTCGACCAGGGTGGCCGTCGACGGCTCACGCTCAAGAAGCTCCATCAGAGCCGGATCGGCCTCGCACTCGTCGCTGAGGATTTCGGCATAGAGCGCCGCCTTGGACGGAAAATGCTTGAACAGCAGCGCCTCGGAAATGGCAGCCGCGGCCGCCACGCTCTTGGTCGTGGTGCCGGTATACCCGTGACGGGCAAAACAACGTTTAGCGGCACCGAGGATGAGTTGCCTCCTCAGGTCGCTGGTCATACGCAATGAGCTCATGTGAGTGAGTAAGCACTCACCCACGCAAAAGTCAAGCAGGATGCTGCGATGCAACCAAAATGCGTTGGCGACTCAGCGGGATATCGCCCCCTGGGCCGCCGGCACTGAGCTAGATCGGCGGGAACCCGAGGTCGCCGCGCAGCCGGTTGACGATGTAGGTGCCGTCGCGCGTGGGCAGGATCCGGGTCAGTTCGGCACTGTCGATCTTCACATTGGCAAAGCGGGGGCCGGCCGAGACGTCATGGACGGACGCGGCGAAGGCCTCGACCTCCGCCATGGTGGAGATCGCCCGGCTGTCCTTGATACCGCAGGCCTTGGCGACGCCGACGAGATCGGCGGCGGCCGAGGTGTGACTGGTCTGGCCACCGGTCTCGCCATAGCGTTCGTTGTCCAGCACCACGATCGAGAGATTGGCGGGCTTCTGCAGGCCGATGGTGGCAAGACTCCCCATACCCATCAGCATCTCGCCATCGCCGGTGATGACCAGCACCGGCAGTTTTGGCTGGGCCAGCGCCAGCCCCAGGCCAATCATCGCGGCGCCGCCCATGCCGCCCCAGAGATAGAAGTTGCGCGCATGGTCACCGGCGGCGCTGATGTCGTTGGTCGAGGCGCCGAGACCACCGATCGCGACCACATCCCTGCGGTTCGCAAGCAGCGCGGTGACGACCTGGCGGCGATCGAGGAGATTGGTCTTGCTCATTTGGTGAAAACCTTGGCACCGATCAGGCGCTGCGACAGGAGAACGGCGGTCGGCGTCAACGCGTTGTAGGCCTGCGCTGCGGCGGCCTCCAGCACGGCCGGCACTTCGGCGGCCTGCGACGCGCGCAGCACCTTAACGCCGGAGAGTTCGAACACGCCCTGCGTGGTCGATCCCATTGGTACCTGCCAGGGATTGAACTCGCCCCATTCGCCGCGCATCGTCACCAGCGTGAGGAACGGAAAGCGCAGGATCGGGATCAGCGACAGCATGTTGATGCAATTGCCGACCCCGCTCGACTGCATCAGCAGCACGCCGCGCTGTCCGCCGGTCCAAGCGCCGGCAAGCAGCGCCACGCCCTCCTCCTCGGTCGTCAGCGGAATGCCGCGCATGCTGGAGGACGCGAGCACGCGCTCGATGAGTTTGGAGTGTCCGGCATCGGGCACATAAGGCACCTGCCGGACATCGAAGCGCTCCAGGGCCGCGAAGATCTCGTCAGGCCATGACGGCGGGGCATCAGCATCAGTGCGCGCGTGCATTTTGGTGTCCAGTCGGCTAGCAAGTCGGAAGAAGTCTAGACGGACGCACGCGTCGTTCGAAGAACAATAACGGCATATCGGCTTTAACCGGTGAGTATAGCGGGATGAACGCACACGCGAGAGAGCTGGCGGCGAGCTTCGACCTGGAGAAGCTGACCGCGGAATTCTACGACAACCCCTATCCCACCTATCGTGCACTGCGGGAGAACGAGCCGGTCAAGCGCCTGCCGAACGGCACGGTGTTCCTGACGCGCTATGACGATCTGGTCGCCGCCTACAAGAACACGAGATCGTTCAGCTCGGACAAGAAGAAGGAGTTCGCGCCGAAATACGGCGCCTCCCTGCTCTACGAGCACCACACCACGAGCCTCGTCTTCAACGATCCGCCCGCCCACACCCGCGTGCGGCGCCTGATCATGGGCGCGCTGTCGCCGCGCGCGATCGCCAGCATGGAGGTCGATCTGGTTGCGCTGGTCGATCGGCTGCTCGATGCCATCGCTGCCAAAGGCGACTGCGAACTGATCGGCGACTTCGCCGCCTCCATCCCCATCGAGGTGATCGGCAACCTGCTTGACGTCCCCCATGACGAGCGCGAGCCGCTGCGCGGCTGGTCGCTGGCGATTTTGGGCGCGCTCGAGCCAGTCATCTCGCCGGAAGCTTTTGCACGCGGCAATCAAGCGGTGAAGGACTTCCTTGCCTATCTCACAACGCTTGTCGCGCGCCGGCGCCAAAAACCCGGCAATCCCGAGCGCGACGTGCTGACGCGCCTGATCCAGGGAGAAGATAGCGGCGAGGACAATGGCGAACGGCTGACCGAGACCGAGCTGCTGCACAATTGCATCTTCCTGCTCAATGCCGGCCATGAGACGACCACCAACCTCATCGGCAACGGCCTCGTGGCACTCGACCGCCATCCCGACCAGAAGCAGCGGCTGATCCAGAACCCCGAACTGATCAAGACGGCGGTCGAGGAGATGGCGCGCTACGAGAGCTCAAACCAGCTCGGCAACCGCATGACCACCGAGCCGGTCGAGCTCGGCGGCGTGGCGTTGGAGGCCGGCACCTCGATTACGCTGTGCATTGGCGCTGCGAACCGCGATCCCGCGCAATTTCCTGATCCCGAAGTCTTCGACATCGCGCGCGCACCTAACCGCCATCTCGCCTTCGCCACCGGCGCGCATCAATGCGCCGGCATGGCGCTGGCGCGGCTGGAAGGCGCCATCGCGATTTCGCACTTCCTGGCGCGCTTCCCGAACTATGCCTTGAGCGGGAAGCCCGTGCGTGGCGGCCGCGTCCGGTTCCGCGGCTTCCTCAGCGTGCCGTGCTCGATCGGCTGATGGGTGGCGAGGAAACACATGAGCATCGAGAGCTTGCGTAAGCGCTGGGCCGATCCGCTCTTGACGGCGCTGACCGGACTCCTCGTCGTCATGATGTTCGTCGTTGCGCCGCTCCAGGCCCTCGGAATCTTCGCCTTCCAGGTATCCGAGCTCGTACTCGCGCTGCTGCTCGTTTGCGGCATCTTCATCATCTCGGGGAGTCCGATCGCGGTCGCGGCGATGCTGCTCGCACTCGTCATGATCGTCATCGGCGCCGTCCTGCGCTTCCACTCGCCCTCGCTGCTCGACCTCAACCTCTTCGCCGGCTCATGGTTCATCCTCGGCGTCGCGATGGCGTGGGCTGTGGCGCGCGCGACCTTTGCACCCGGGCGCATCAATTTTCATCGCGTCATCGGCGCCGTCCTGCTCTACTTCACCGTCGCCGTGATCTTCGCAGCTCTTTTCACCTTCGTCGGATCGCTCGTGCCGGAAGCCTTTTCCGGCATGAAGGTGCAAGATAGTCCGGCGCTGGCAAGCCAAGTGATCTATTTCAGCTTCGCAACCATGACGACGACCGGCTACGGCGACGTTGCACCCGTGCATCCCATCGTTCGCAGCCTCTGCAATCTCGAAGCCATATTCGGACAGCTCTATCCGGCGACCCTGCTGGCGAGGCTGGTGACGCTGGAGCTCGAGCACCGCGACAAGGAGTGAGTTTCGAAACGTGTCTCGCATTTTCGGCCAAGGCCCGAATGCCTACGGCAGACAAGCTGGAGTGACGGCTGCCTGCGTCGGAAGATCCCAAGGCCGGTGGCCATCAACAACGAACGATTTCGCCAATCGGGTGCAGCCGGCGTTGGACGAGTTCTATGCGACGCTGAGCAGCGAGCAGAAGGCGCTTCAACGCGCTGCCCCGGACGGCAAGCCAGTGATTGCAAGCCAGTGATTTTCGCATCGCTGCCTGAGTACCGATCCTACACCACGCTCCGGTGCCGTTCGATGCAGGTGCGCAACACCTCATCCATCGGCTTGTCCCACCAGTCATTGGAGAAGATCTCGATCTCGGAATAGCCGGCATAGCCTTGGGCCTCGACCGCGGAGCGCACCGATTTGATATCGATCACCCCGTCGCCCATCATGCCGCGGTCGTTGAGGATGTCCTTCGTCGGCACCAGCCAGTCGCAGACATGGAACGCCAGCAGGCGATCCTGGCCCGCGCGCGCGACCTGGCTCATCAGCTCCGGATCCCACCAGATGTGATAGACGTCGAGCGCGACGCCCAACGTACCGCTGCGACCGGGATCGAGCCGGTCGCAGATATCGAGCGCCTGCTTCGTCGTGTTCACGCAGGCGCGGTCCGCGGCATAAGCCGGATGCAACGGCTCGATCGCAAGCGGCAGTCTTGCTTGACTGGCGTAGTCGAGCATTTCACCGAGAGCATCCTCGACCTGCGCACGCGCTGAAACGATATCTTTCGAGGCGCCACTGCCCGGCCGCGAATATTGCGGCAGGCCGCCGACGACCAGCACGATGCAGGAGGCGCCAAGCGCCTTGGCTTCGTCCACGCAGCGGCGATTGTCGTCGCGCACCTCCGTGCGGCGCGCAGCGTCGGACGTGAACATGCCGCCACGGCAATAGCCCGAGAGCTCCAGCCCGGCGTCGCGCACCGCGCGCACGGCACGGTCGAGCCCCACATTGGCGACCTGATCGCGCCAGGGATCGATGGCGCGAATGCCGTGGCGCGCGCAGGCGTCGATGATGGCGACGAGGTCGCCCTGCCTGCGGACCGTCGCCGTGTTCAGCGACAGCCAGCGATGATCGGAAGAGAAGTCGCGCATCAGGCTTCGATTCCGCGTGAGGCCATCACGGTCTTCATCCGCTGTGTCGCGGCTTCCGGATTGGCGAGCAGCCCGGCCTGATCAGCGAGCCGGAACAGCTCGGCCAGATGGAGCGTCGAGCGCGCGCTCTCCTGTCCGCCCACCATGGTGAAGTGATCCTGGTGGCCGTTCAGATAGGCCATGAACACAACGCCGGTCTTGTAGAACCGCGTCGGCGCCTTGAAGATGTGACGCGACAGCGGCACGGTCGGCCCCAGCACGTCGTGGAAACCGGCCTCGTCGCCGGCCGCGAGCCGCGACAGCGCATATGAGGCCGCCGGCGCGATCGCGTCGAAAATACCGAGCAATGCGTGCGAAAAGCCCTCTTCGTCGCCGGCGATCAGCTCCGCATAGTTGAAGTCATCGCCGGTGTACATCTTGATGCGCTGGTCGAGGCGACGGCGCATGTCGATCTCGCGCTGCTTGTCGAGCAGCGAGACTTTGACGCCATCGACTTTGGCGGCATTGCCGTTGATGATGGCGACGGCGGTATCCATCGCCTTGTCCAGATCCGTGGTGCCCCAATAGCCCGTCAGGGCCGGATCGAACATGTCTCCGAGCCAGTGGATGATCACGGGCTCGCGGACTTGCGACAACACACGGTCATAGACCTTGGCGTAGTCGTCGGCATTGCGGCCGAGTCTTGCCAGCGCCCGCGACGCCATCAGGATGATGCGGCCGCCGACCTTCTCGACCGCCGCAATCTGCTCCTCATAGGCGCGGATCACGTCGTCGAGGCCTTTGGCATCCTCGACCGCGAGGTGATCGGTACCCGCCCCCGAGAACACCAGCGCGTTGCGCCGCTTTGCGGCTGCGACCGATCGCGTGATCAATTCCAGCGAGGTCGGCCAGTCCAGCCCCATGCCGCGCTGCGCGGTGTCCATGGCTTCGGCAACACCAAGACCGAGATCCCAGACATGCTCGCGGAAGGCAATGGTCTTGTCCCAGTCGATAGCGGCGGAGAGCCAGGGATCGTTGTCGGCGAGCGGATCAGCCACCATGTGCGCGGCCGAGAACGCAACGCGGTTCAGCGTGCCCTCGAGCTTTGCAGGGAAGCTGCGCGAGGCAGCAAGCCGATAGATCTCGATCGAACGATCCGCCTTCGGCAGTTTCAGCGACAAGGACGATGTCGGCATGACCGGCTTGTTCATGGCTTCCTCCTCAGACCTTGATCGGGGCAACGTCGATCCAGCGCCGCTCCTTCCAGCTCTTCAGCGCACATTCGGCGAGCTGTACTCCCTTGGCGCCTTCGAGCAGCGTGAACTTGTACGGCGCATCCTCGCAGACGTGCCGGATGTACATCTCCCACTGCTCCTTGAAGCCGTTGTCGTAGGAGACATTGTCCGGCAACTTCTGCCAGTCGCCGTAGAAATCATGCAGCCGCTTCTCGTCGGGATTCCACACCGGCCGGGGCGTCGCCTGGCGCGCCTGGATCATGCAGTCGGAGAGGCCCGCCACGGCCGAGCCGAGCGTACCGTCGACCTGGAAGGTGACGAGATCATCGCGATAGACGCGCGTGACCCAGGACATGTTGATATGGGCGATGATGCCGCCCTTGAGCTGGAAGGTGGCGTAGGCGGAGTCATCGGCCGTCGCCTTGTACGTCTGGCCCTGCTCGTCATAGCGTTCGGGAATGTCGGTGTTGCCGATGCAGACCACGCTCTCGACGTCGCCAAAGAGATTGTCGAGCACGTATCGCCAGTGGCAGACCATGTCCAGGATGATGCCGCCGCCATCCTCATTGCGATAGTTCCAGGATGGCCGCTGCGCCTCCTGCCAGCCGCCTTCGAATACCCAATAGCCGAACTCGCCGCGCACCGAGAGGATGCGGCCGAAGAATCCGGAATCGCGCAGGAACGCGAGCTTCTTCAATCCCGGAAGGAACAGCTTGTCCTGCACCGTGCCGTGCTTGACGCCCTTCGCGTTGGCGAGCCGCACCACTTCGACAGCTTCCTCGAAATTGGTCGCAATCGGCTTCTCGCAATAGACGTGCTTGCCGGCGTTGATCGCGCGGGTCAGCAGGTTCGGTCGCGCCTGCGTGGTCGCGGCGTCGAAGAACACGCTATCGTTCTCGTCGGCCAGCGCCGCATCGAGATCGGTGGTCCAGCGCGTGATGTTGAACTGCTTTGCCAGCCGCTCGATCTTGTCGGCGCTGCGGCCGACCAGGATCGGATCGGGCATCACGCGGTCGCCGTTCTTCAGCTTGACGCCGCCCTGGTCGCGGATCGCGACGATCGAGCGGATCAGATGCTGGTTGAGCCCCATGCGGCCGGTGACGCCGTTCATGATGAGGCCGAGGCGTTGCGTGGTCATGCCGATTGCTCCTGGAGTGATCTTGGCTGCTCGAGCGGCGCCAGTGCCGACCAGTCCGGATGGACCGACGTCGCAAAGCCCGGTATGGCGAGCGATCCCGTCAGGAGATCGCCGTCGTGAATGGAAAGGCGGATGCCCCGGCCGGTATCGGCATAGAGATCGGGGTGCGCGACCGCGAACGCCCTTGCTTCGCCTGCGGGCGCATCGCCAAAGCCGTCGGCATAGTGGTGGCCGTTGCGCTCGGCGTGGGTGATGCCGATGAGGGCGCCGAGCGCGAGATCCTGCTGGACTGCAAGGCCGGCCTGGCAGGTCAGGTCCTCGCTGGTGACGAAGAACTTTTCGCCGCCGGCACTCCATTTCGCGGCGCGGGTAGCGTTGATGATCGACTTGTAAAGGCCCTTGCAGGATTTCGACGAAATGCCGCGATAACCGAGCGCCCGCGCTGCCGGGAAGGCATCATAGGAATCGTCGGCCTCGTCGATGATGAAGCTGCGTGCCGCGAGCGAGCCAAGCGGCGTCTGCCGGGTAATATCGCGGGGCATCGGCTGCTCGATGTAGAGCAGTCGCGTCGCGATCGACCGTAGCGCCGCGTCCCGGTCAAGCCGATCGATCAGCGCGTGCAGCGCGGCGAGATCGGCGTATTGTTCGTTGGCGTCGAGCGAAACCTTGTAGCCATGTCCGAGCGTCCCAAGCTCGGTGCCGATGCGCGCCAGCCGCTTCGCATCATCTTGCGGATTGCCGGAAAGCTTGAGCTTGAAATAACGCGCCCCGCGGTTTTCCTGCGCATCAGCGACGCCGCCCTTCCCTTCGATGTTGTCGTCGAGACCAACCGTGTGCCTGACCGCGACCCGCAGCAGCGGCTTACGCTCGCCCAGGAATTTTGCGATGTCGGCGCGGACCAGATCGGGCGCAAGCCGGGCATCGACACCGGCGATGTTCTCGGTCATGCCATCGAAGAAACTTGTCCCGGCTGCCCGCAGCAGCGCATCCAGGACGGCCTTGTCGATCTCGGCGGGGCCGTAGGCAGCCGTGAGCGCTGGGATGTCCCTTTTTGCGCAGGCGGCAACATGCGCGCCGGTACAGACGGCGTGCAGGCCGAATGCGGTATGGAATCCCGATTGCGCCAGATAGAGCTCGCGCGCGATCTCGAGCGAGCGGCGCAACTCATCGACCGTCTGCTCCGGCGAGAGCTCTGGCCGCTTGTCGAACCATTTTGGCACCAGCAGCTCGGCGCTGGCGCCGACTGCGGTTCCCCTACCCGTCCCCTTGCCCTCGACCTCGATCTCGGCCCGCACGAAGATCTGGGGCGTTGCGCTGATGGTGACAGCGCCGAAACGGAACGGCCGCGTGAAGCGCACGGGCCGTTCGAAAAATGCGATGTCTCGCAGCTTCAGGCGCGGGGACATGTTACGGCCTGACGAGGTTGGTGAGCGAGGTTTGGCCGCGGCCGCGGTGCAGCTCTCCCGCTTGCGGGAGAGCTCGGCACGAAGTGCCGGGTGAGGGTTTTCTCCTCTGGAGGGTTTTCGCGAGCGGAAACACCCTCTCCCCAACCCTCCCCCGCAGGCGGGGGAGGAAGCGCACCGTCTTCTTGGCTACGGCCAGAACCAATCGCATTGCCTTAATCCAATGCACCTTGCGTGAAGAAGTGCGTGCGGATGCGTTGCACGAGCTCGGTGAAGACGGGGTCGGCCATCACGTCGAGCGAACGCGGACGCGGCAGCGGCACGTCGTAGATCGCCGCGATCGCGCCCGGCCGCTCGGTCATGACCAGGACTCGGTCAGCGAGGAACACGGCTTCTGAAATGGAATGCGTGATCAGCAGCACCGTCTTGCCGGTCTCGCGCTGGATTCGCATCAGCTCCACGTTCATGCGCTCGCGCGTCAGCGCATCGAGCGCGCCGAACGGCTCGTCCATCAGCATGATCTTGGGATCGTGCACCAGCGCACGGCAGATCGAGGCGCGCTGCTGCATGCCTCCGGAAAGCTGCCAGGGCAGCTTCTTCTCGAACCCTTCGAGGCCGACCAGCTTCAGCAATTGCTTCGCGCGTTCGAGATATTTCGCCCGCGGCAGCCGTTTCATGTCGATCGGCAGCATCACGTTGGTCAAGATGTTGCGCCACGGTAGCAGCAGCGCGTTCTGGAAGACGATGCCGACATTGCCGTGCGGCTTCGTCACCTTCTCGCCGTCGACCAGGATTTCACCGCTCGACGGCGGCAAGAGCCCGGAGATCAGTTTCAGCAACGTGGACTTGCCGCAGCCGGAGGGGCCGACCACGACAAAGAACTCGCCCTCATTGATGTGGAAGTCGAGCGGCCGCAGCGACGGCACGTCGCCGTCGCGCGAACGATAGGTTTTCGACACGCCGGACAGCTTGATGCCCGACGTGTCGCTGCCGGCCCGGTCGCTCACCAGTCGAAGATGAGCGGCCGGCTGCACGTCGCTTGGTTTGGCCGCCGATTTCACGAGTCGCCCTTCGGCAGATAGTCGTTGGTGTAGAACGCCTTCGGGTTCTCCTTGGCCTTGGCATCGAGACCGCCATATTCGACCAAGAGGTTGACCGTATCGGTCATGTTCTGGTCGGTGACCTGGAACGGCCGCTTGTTCTTGGTCTCGGCGGTCCGGTAGAGCGGAATGGTCAGCTCAAAGCCCTGCGTCAGCGTGTCGATCTTGCCGCCCTTCGGATTGGCGTCGAGGATCGACTGCGCGGCGGCCTTCGGGTCCTTCTCAGCGGCTTCCACCGCCTTGGTCGTCGCCGACATGAAGCGGCGGACGAGATCGGCATTGGCCTTCACGTAGTCCGCGTTGGCGATGATGCCCGAGGAGACCATGTTGATGCCGTAGTCGGCAAACTTGATCGGATAAACATCCTTGCCGGTCGCATCCTTGATCTTCATCGACTGGTCCATGACATAGCCGAGGAGGAGGTCGGCCTGGCCGTTGATGACCGCGTTGAGCTTGGTCTGGCCGTCACCGGCAACGGTCTGGAAGTCGCTCTCCTTCAGGCCAGTCTTCTTCAGGAACAACGGCCAGATCTGCGTCATCGAGTCCGCGGGGGTGATCGCTACCGTCTTGCCCTTGATGTCCTCGGGCTTCCTGATGTTCTTGTCGACAAAACCCATCGCCGACATCGGGCTGGTCTGGAGCAGCACGCCGGTCGCGATCACGGGCGCACCCTTGATTGCGGCGCGCATCATGGTGGGAACGTCGACATAGCCGAAGTCGGCGGTCTTGGCCGCAACGGCCTGCGTCGTTGCCGCCGAGCCGCGGCCTTCCTGGATCTCGAGGTCGATGCCTTCAGCGGCGTAAATGCCCTTGGCCTTGCCGTAATAGAACGGCGCGTGCTCGCCATAGACATACCAGTTGAGCATCAGCACGACCTTGTCGGCGGCCTGTGCCGGCGCGACGAAGAGCGCCATCAGCGTCACCGAGACAACTCCTATCCACCGCCTCATCACGTCTCTCCCTTGTCGTTTTGTTTCGGCCGTTGCTGGCCATTCGTTGTTTTAGCTTTTGTTTGAGCATCGGAAAACCGCTGCACACTTTTCCGGATCATGCTCTAAGAGGCAAAAATGACGTCCTCGCGCTGGCTGACATGCCAGGGAATGACGAGGCGCTCGATCCGGTCGACGATCCAGAACAGCACCACGCCGAGCAGCGCCAGGATCACCAGCGCCGCGAACATCGTCGGCAGGTCGAAGGTTCCGATCGAGCGCTGCATGACGTAGCCGATACCGGAATTGGAACCGACGAACTCGCCGACAACTGCGCCAACGACGGCGAGCGTCACGGAGACTTTCAGGCCGGAGAAGATCGCCGGTAGCGCATGCGGCAGGTTCACCGCGCGGAACACCTGGAAGCGACTGCCCTGCATAGCGCGAGCGAGATCGACCATATCAGGATCGACCGACTTGAAGCCCTGCACGGCGGAAACCACCACGGGGAAGAATCCGAGCAGGAATGCGGAAATCACTTTTGGAATGATGCCGAAGCCGAACCAGACCACGAACAGTGGCGCGATCGCGATCTTCGGCACGGACTGCGAGAACACCAGAAGCGGATAGACGTAGCTCTCGACCGTCTTCGAGCCTGCGATCAGCATCGCCACGGGAATGCCGAACAGCGCGGACAGGAGGAAACCGCAGACCGTTGCATAGGTCGTCGGCCAGCACTGTCGCAACAGTTCCGGCCAGTCGGTGCGCAGCACCGCGACGACGTCGGCCGGCGCCGGAATCTGGTAGGCGGGAATCCTGAACAGCCGGATCGCGAGATCCCAGGCAATGACGACGAATACCAGGAACAGGAACGGCCGCACCCAGACCGCGTTCAGCATTTTCGACAGCGCACTCTGCGGTTTGGCCTCCGCCACATCTCACTCCCGGTCTTCTTTTTGGTTCTTGGGTTCGATCTTGGGAGAAATTAACTTGTTGGATAAATACTGTCCAGTGCTTTCCCTGTGGCGTTTTGCGGCTGTTCCCGTTTCTTCGTTTAGATAGCGGAACAGTCGCGCCACGCTTCCAGCGTCATTCCCCGCGAAAGCGGGGAATCCAGTACGCCGCAGCTTCTACGTATCCTCGCACTGCTCTGGAATACTGGATCGCCCGCTTTCGGCTTTCGCGGGCGATGACAGCTGGGGCTATCGAAGCAGTGCGCAGGATGGGTCGAACGGCATGCCGATGACGGCCTCGCGCCGCTGATTTACCCGACGCGTCAAAGGCTTCGCGGAATGCGCAAGGCATCAGACCGGCGGCTACCGGCTACTTTGCATGGGGTTGTTTTCGAGATTTTGGTTTGCCGTCGGCCCCGGCTAGACCGGCTGGTGCTGCGCCACGCGCGGCTTCGGCGCCTTGACCATGTCGAACAATTCCGCCGAGCGCCCGGTCAGTGCCGCCAGCACGAGGCCGACCATGTGCGCGAGCCGCTCCTCCTTGGCGTCTTTCGCGAGCAGGTCGCGGCCGAAAATCACGCTCAGCGTGGCGCTGTTGGAGAGATAGAAGAAGGTGAGCGCCGCGATCGAGATGTAGAGCTGCACCGGATCGACCGCGACCTGGAAGTCGCCGCTCTCGACGCCACGGCGGACCACGGCACGGATCATCTCGACGAAGGGCGAGTGCATCGACTTGACCTTGGTCGAGCGTTTCAGATGTCTTGCGCGCGCGAGGTTCTCGGTCTGGAGCAGCGACAGGAATTCGGGGTTTCGCAGAAAGTAATTCCAGGTGAACTCGATCAGCCGCTTGATGGCCTCGGGCGGATCGAGATGCTCCAGATCGAGCCCCCGCTCCTCGTTGCGTATCTTCTCATAGGCGCCCTCCAGCACCGCGAGATAAAGCTCGTCCTTCTTGCCGACGTGGTAGTAGAGCATGCGCTTGTTGGCGCCGGCCTTGGCCGCGATGCGATCGACGCGGGCACCCGCAAGGCCATGGGCCGAAAACTCCTGCTTGGCGGCTTCGAGGATGCGAAGCCGCATCCCTTCCGGGTCGCGCTGCCATTTGAGAGTTCGTTTTGCCTTCGCCAAACCGCTTGCCCGCCAATACTTGTCCCGATTGCATGTATCACGCGCGCGTGGGTTTGAGAATGCGAGCGATCACGCTGCCGGCTTTGGTGCGCGCTCGAGGAGGATCGTCTGGATGCCGCAGGTGCCGGTGCGCACCGTCATCACCCGCGTGCCCGGCTTTCGGCCGTTGCGCACCTCGCTGACGTCGACGCCCGCGGCGATCAGGCGGGCGCGGGTCGCTTCGATGTCGGCGACGCGCCAGCTCAGGCCCCAGAGCCGGTCATGGGTGAGGTCACCGCCCGCAACCGGCCGCCGCACCACCTCGACGATGAGATCGCCGCAGCGGAAGAACATGAGCTGGCCCCAGTCGTGATGCGAGCGGTCGAGCGCCAGGTCGAGCCCGAGCCGGGCGCCATAGAGCGACGCGGCACGCTCGGAATCCTCGGTCGCGACCACGACGTGGTCGAGCCCTTCGATCGGGCCGACGTCGGTTGCCGCCGAGATCGGGCGCTGCTCGGCGAGCTCGAGAAAGAACATGCGCACGCCGCGCGTGAGTTCGGTGGACGTGCGGGTGCGCCTCCAGTGCAGCACCGCGCCGCTCTCGTCGTCGCGACTCTCGACCTCGGTGACCGGCTCCGGCTTCAGCGCCACCCGGTCGAGCCGCCGGTGCACCTTGCCAATGTCTGCAACGCGGAAGCACAGGCTTGCGAGCATGCCCTCGTGGTCGTCCAGCAGCGCGCGCATCCGGTCGGCGGTGACGCTGAAGCCGCTCGGCGCCATCAATTCCAGCGTCATGTTGTCGAGGGTGAACAGTACGCGGTCGGCACCGTCGCCGGAGTTTTGCCAGGCCGGTGCCCGTGCCAGCAGGGTCTGATACGCAGCCCTGGCGGCGGCGATATCGCTGACCAGGGCGACCACGTGATCGAGGCCGGTGATCATGTTCCCCCCTTAGTTGATCGACCCGGAACAACGGCTCGAAATACGGCATTTGTCCGGGCTTGGCATTGCCCAGTGATGGTCGTATTCCGGCCCTATGCTCACCTCAAGCGCTGAGGGCGGTGCCTTTGCGAATAATTTCCGCGTTCCATCCGCGGAAGCGGTGCTAATGTAATGCCGCCGGCCGGGACCACCCAGCGCATCACGGACAACCAATGCAGGCTCTCTTTATCGGACAGACCTATATCGACGTCACCTTCATTACCGACCACATGCCGACCGGCGACGAGAAGCACGTGGCGGACGCCTACGCGGTCTCCTTCGGTGGTAATGCGGTCACGGCGGCTTTCTGCTGCGCCAAACTGGGAATCGTGCCCGACCTGATCGCGACCGTCGCGAACGACTGGCTTGGCCGCATGTTCCAGGACATGTGCGCCAAATACGCGATCTCGCTGCACAACCGGAAGGTCAACCAGTCCTCGCTGTCCTTCATCATGCCCAAGGACGGCAAGCGGGCGATCGTCCGCTGCCGCGACGATCACCACATCCATCCCTTCCCGATCCTCAATCTCGGCAGTTGTCGCGCGCTGCATATCGACGGCCACCAGCCGGATGCTGCGATCCACTACGCGAAGGTGTGCCGCGAGGCCGGCATTCTGACCTCGCTCGACGGCGGCGGCCTGCGCACCAACACGCATGAGCTCCTTGAATTCATCGATGTTGCAATCGTCGCGGAGCGGCTGTGCGAGCAGATGGATCTGACGCCGGACAAGATGCTCGATTATCTCAAGAGCCGCGGCTGCAAGATCGGCGGCGTCACCATGGGCGAGAAGGGCCTGCTCTGGTACAACGAGACCGGAGCGGTTGACATCATGCCCGCGATGCCGATCCCGCGCGAGCGCGTGATCGACACCAACGGCGCCGGCGACGTGTTCCACGGCGCTTACATCTATTCCTACCTCGCCCATCCCGGTAAAAGCTGGCGCGAGCATTTCGACTTCGCCCGCGCCGCCTCGACCCACAAGATCCAGCGCCTCGGTAACGAGGCCGGACTGCCGACCCTTGTCGACATCGCCAAAGTCAGGCAGGAATTCGAGGTGAGGGTCTAGGCTTCGCTGGGGTTTCACATGGGGCGTGTCTTCGTGGCCGGTAGCATCAACATGGATGTGGTGGCGACCGCCAATCGCCATCCCAGGGTCGGCGAGACCGTCGCCGGCAAAGAGGTGCTGTATTTCCCGGGCGGTAAGGGTGCGAACCAGGCGGTCGCGGCTTCAAGGCTTGGCGCGGGGACGACACTGATCGGCCGGCTCGGCAAGGACTCCTTCGGCACAGAGCTGAAGGCGTTCCTCGAAGGTCAAGGCATCGATCTTGGCTATGTCCAGGAGACGGCGGAGGCCCACACCGGCACCGCCATCATCACGGTCGCCGAGGCCGACAACACCATCGTCGTCATTCCCGGCACCAATGCGCTGGTCAGCGCCGAGGACGTCGGCGTTGTACCCCTGGTGATGGGCGATGTCGCCGTCAGCCAGTTCGAGATTCCGCTGCCCACGATTGCTGCCTTTTTCCGGCGTGCCCGCGCCGCGCAGGCGAAGACGATGCTCAATCCGGCTCCGGCACAGATATTCGGCCGCGACCTGCTCGAACTGGTCGACGTGCTGGTGCTGAACGAGACCGAGCTTGGCCTGCTCGCCGACGTGGCGTTGTCCGACAGCGACGACGTTGCGCGGATCCTAGATGCAGCGCGGCGGCTTCAGGCGAGCCCGGATCAGACCATCTGCGTCACGCTCGGCAAGCGCGGCGTCGTCGCGCTCGCGGGCCGCGAGGAGCTGGTCGTGCCGGGCCGCGTTGTGAAGGCCGTCGACACCACCGGCGCCGGCGATTGCTTCGTCGGCGCGCTGGCCGCTCAGCTTGCAGGTGGCGCGGCCCTGCGCGACGCGCTCGCCTTTGCCAACGCCGCCGCCTCGATCTCCGTGCAGCGTATGGGTGCCGGCCCTTCGATGCCGACGGCGGAAGAAGTTTCGGCTGTCCTCAACGAACGCTGATCAAGCCAGCGCGCTCTTCAGATCGAAGGTCTCGTCCGCGGCGTTCTCGGGAGCGAGCGAGCGGTCCATGCCGAGCAGCCGACGGCCGAACATGTGATCGCCGGCGCGATTGATGGATTCGATGCCGAGCAGCTTGTCGCCCTTGTAGCAGAAAGCCGAGAACGCCTTCTTCGTGGGACCGCCGCGCAGCACGACGCGGTCGTAGCCTGTCGTCAGCCCCGCAATCTGCAGCTTGTCATCGCCCTGGTCGCTCCAGAACCAGGGCTGGCCGTCATAGACCTTTTTGTCACCGGTCAGCCGCGCCGCCACGCAGCGGGCGTGGTCGGTCGCGTTCTGCACCGACTCCAGCCGCAGCGAGCCTCCGAAGCGCGGGCTCGCGAACAGCGCACAATCGCCGACTGCCGAGATGTTCGGATCGGCCGTCAGGAGATATTCGTCGACGATGATGCCCGAGGCGACCGGCAGCCCCGCCTCTGCCGCGAGCTCGATATTGGGCAACACACCGACGCCGACCACGACAAGATCCGCCGGCAGATGCCGGCCGTCGCTCAAGGAGACACCGGTGACCTCGCCGCCCTCGGCCTCGATGCTGGTCGCCTGCACGCCGAGATGGATGCGGATGCCTGCCTCGCGATGGCGCTCCTGGAAATACTCCGAGACCTCCGCCGTCACCGCCCGCGCCATCACGCGCGGTGCGAGCTCGAGCACGTCAACCTCCAGCCCTTTGATCCGGGCGGTAGATGCGAATTCGAGGCCGATGAAGCCGGCACCGATCACCACGACCCGTGTCTTTGACGGGATGATCTTCCGCAACGCCTCGCTTTCATCGAGGATACGCAGGTATTTGACGTCAGGCAGATTGGCGTTGGGCAGATCAAGCAACCGGTTGCGCGCTCCCGTCGCCAGCACGAGGTGGCCGTAGTCGAACGTCTCGCCGGAGGCGAGATGAACCTTGCCCGCGGCGCGGTCGATCGAGGTCGCGCGTCCCGCAATCAGCTCGATCTTCTGGTCGGTATAAAATTTCTCCGGCCGGAACATCAGGCTTTCAGGGCCAGCCGAGCCCTTGATATAGGCCTTGGACAAAGGCGGCCGCTGATAGGGTGGATGCGCCTCGTCATTGATCAGGCAGATGCGACCGGCAAAGCCGGACTGACGGAGCGACGCGGCAACCTGGTAGCCGCCATGGCCCGCGCCGACGATGATCACCGAACCGTCCGTCATCGGAACGGCCCAACTTTCTGGACACGAGCGTTACCCATGTCGTCTCCTCTCTCTCGCTGATTTTGGCTTGCTGGCCTTGTCGGTCGAGGAGCCGGCGCTCGTGTCCGTCCCTAAACGATGGCACCGCCATTTGACCCTATCGTTCCCGGTAACGCAAGAGCGACTGACGGTAGGGATTGTCTCCCCTCGCCTTCTGCGATTTAGTTGCGGCAAAGACCTCTTGCCGGGGATTTGCCATGTCCGCGTCCACCGCCTCCCACCCCGACGATGCCGCCCTGCTGCGCATCGACGGCCCCGTCGCCACCATCACGCTCCACCGCCCCGCAGCGTTCAACTCGATCAATCTCGCGATCGCGCAGAGGCTCGAGCAGCTCGCCGTCGAGATCGAGGCCTCCGATGCGATCAGGGTCATCGTCATCGAAGGCGAAGGCCGCGCCTTTTGCGCCGGCGGCGATCTGCAGACCATCGGTGCTGCGGCCGAAGCTAACACGGTGACACCGGTCGTCGGCGAGCTTTTGAAGCATTATCACGCGTTCATCGAGACGCTCAGGCGCATGCCAAAATTGTCGCTCTCGAGCGTGCACGGCTCGGCCGCCGGTGCCGGCATGGGACTGGCCTTCGTCACCGATCTCTGCATCGCCGCGGAAGATGCCAAGTTCACGCCGGCCTATGCCAAGATCGGCGTCTCGCCCGACGGCGGCAGCACGGTCGGGATTGTAGGAACCGTCGGCACAAGGCGCGCGCTGCAGATCTTCCTTGCGGAGGACAGCTTTACCGCGCAGCAGGCCCACGAATGGGGTCTCGTCGCCAAGGTCGTTCCCGCGGCTGAGCTCAAGGCGGCCACACGGCAGCTCGCAGAGCGCCTCGCGCAAACCCCGCCAGCGGCGATTGCGGGAACAAAGTCGCTCGTCTATCAGGCCACGACGACGCCGGTGAGGCAGCAGCTCGACGCAGAAGAGCACAAGATCATTATGGCGATGCACACGGACGATTTTCGGGTGGCCGTGAAGAAATTCACCAGCAAGGGCAAATAGCCGCCAACCTACTGAGGGCAGAGATAGCCTGTGCCCGCCGGCGATTTGAAGCAACCGACCGACTCGGGAAGCACGTGCCGCGGCAGCCACAAAACCACGCTCGGGAAATAGATCGCAAACGCGATGGTGGCGAAGAACACGACGTAGATCGGCAACGCGGCGCGCAGCGCCTTCGCAAAGCTGATGCCGACGAATTTCGATGCCATCAGCAGCACGAGGCCATAGGGCGGCGTGATCAGGCCGAAGGCGAGCGTTGCGATCAGCACCACGCCCATATGCACGCCGTTGATGTCGCCCGCCTCCGTCAGCGCGTTGACCAGAGGCATGAAAATGATGATGGTCGGCACCGGCTCGATGAAGTCGCCGACGACGGTGAACAGCAGCACCATCAGGAGCATGATCAGGTGCGGATCGTTACCGGCGATGGAGGTGATCCATTCCGCGATGTAGTTCGCGCCGCGCAAATAGGCGAGCATCCAGCCGAACGCGTTGGCGGCGCCGATCGTGATCAGCGGCAGCGCGAAGATCAGCCCGGCAAGGCAGAAATCGTACGGAATCTTCTTGAAGTGGCCGCGGTTCAGTGCGGGGATCACGACCAGGATGATCCAGGCCACGGCGACGACGCCGGCTTCCGTCGGCGTGAACCAGCCGGTCAAGATGCCGCCGAGCAGGATCACCGGGATCATCAGCGGCAAGGCCGCATCGCCGGCAGCGAACACCACCTGCCGCAGCGGCGCGCGCGGCTTGCGCAGGCCCGAGGGGCCAAAGAAATAGCAGTAGATCATCAGGCCGAAGCCGATCATCAGGCCCGGCACCACGCCCGCCATGAACAGGCCGGCGATCGAGACGTTGCCGACGGCGCCATAGACCACCGCGGTGATGCTCGGCGGCACCAGCGCCGCAATGGTCGAGGCCGACGCAATGATCGCAGCGATGAATGCGGGCTCGTAGCCTTCGCGCTTCATCGGGCCTCCCAGCGCACGGCTCATCACGGCGACGTCGGCCGTGGTCGAGCCTGACATTTCCGAGAAGAACATGCTGAAGACGACGACGACCTGGGACAGCCCTCCCCTGATATGCCCGACCAGCGATACCGAGAGGTTCGCGATACGCACCACCACGTTCGCCGAGCTCATGAGTTCGCCGACCAGCAGGAAGAACGGGATCGCCAGCAGTGCCTCGGAATCGACGCCGTCAAAGATCTTCTGAATGATGGCGGCGAGCGAGACGTCGGACAGGATTGCGCCAATGAAGACGCCCGCCATCAGCGAGAACGGCACGGGCACACCGAGATAGCCGAAGAAAAGGAAGCAGAACGACATCAACGCCAGGACGACGGGTGCGCTCACGGCTGCACCCTTCTCTCGCCGGCCGCGGGAGGCGCAGCAACTTCGTCTGGCGGCTCGGGATGATCAAAACCGTTGCGCAGGCCGTTGACGAGCTGCTCGATGGTGAACAGGCCGATCAGGACGCCCGACACCGGAATGATGGCATAGAGCGAGGCGATCGGCGTGCCCGACGGGAGACGAAAACTGCCGAAGCCACGGAGATAGTTGAGATAGCCGTACCAGATCAGGCAGGCGGCGACGCCGAGCACAACGATGCGGATGACGACCTCGACGATCAGCCGCGGCGTGCCATGCATCGCCTCGGAGATCGCGGTGAGATAGAGATGGTCGTTGCGCCGCGTCGCGGCCGCCGTGCCAATGAAGATCGCGTAGATGAACAGCGTCGAGGTGACCTCCTGCAGCCACAGCCAGGGATGACCGATGGTGCGCGTGACGATGTCGGCGGTCACCGAGAGCGAGAAACCGAAGCACAGCACGCCACAAAGCATCATCAGCGCAAGCTCGAGCCAGTCGAGCGAGCGCCATTTCAGATGACGCTGGCGTTGCAATACGAGCTTGTCGGCGATCGCCATTTTGGTCCCCGTCGTCCCGGCGAAAGCCGGGACCCATAGCCCCGAAAGGAAGTTGTTGCGCGAGCTGGCGACTCCAAGTCTTCGCCAAACTCAATCCTGTGGTTTATGGGTCCCGGCCTTCGCCGGGACGACGCAGAGAAAAGCCTGCACGCGGCCTAGTTGATCGACCGGATCAGGTTCTTGATCTTCTCGGCGTGCGGGCCGAGATCCTTGGCGAGCTTGTCGAGATAGGGATCGGCGATCGCCGTAAAGCTCTTCTTGTCGACGTTGTCTACGATCTTGACGCCCATCTTCTTCAGCTTCTCGGCCGCGCTGCGCTCGAGATCGAACGCCTTCTGTGGCTCCTTCGAGCTGATCTCGTTCGCCGCAGTCTGCACCCACTGCTTCTGCTCGGCCGAGAGGCTTTGCCAGAGCTTGTCGGAGACGAACACCAGCGCGTTGTTGGCCTCGTGCTCGGTGATGTTGAGCACCGGCGCCACTTCGTAATGCTTGTTGACGAGATAGACGTTGATGCTGTTCTCGGCGACGTCGACCACGCCGGTTTGCAGCGAAGTGTAGACGCTGCCGAAGGGCATGTGCACGGTCTGGGCGCCATAGGCCGGGAACATTGTGTCCTCCGTCGCGGTCGCCTGCACGCGGACCTTCAGCCCCTTGATGTCACCGACGTTGTGAATCTCCCGCTTGGAGTACATGTGGCGCACGCCTTGCGAGCCCGTCGCAATGACGTGCAGGCCCTGCGTGGTCTCGTCGATCAACGTCTTGAGCGCCTCGAACACTTTCGGGTCGGCCAATCCCTTGATCACGTGATTTTCGTCGCGGAACAGAAAGTGCAGCGACATCACGCCGGCCTGCGGCGAGATCGTCGCGGTGTTGGCGGAGGAGATGATTGCGAATTCGACGTCGCCCGCCTTCACGAGCTGGAGCACCTGCGGCTCCTGGCCGAGCTGCGCGCCGGGATATTGATCGATGATCATGGTGCCCTTGCTCAATTCCTTGAGCTTGTCGGCAAAGAGATCGCCGGCGATCGAATAGCCGGTGTTGCGCGGCTGGTCGTAGGCGAAGCGATAGTGCTTTACCTCCTGTGCGGATGCGCTAGTTGCGAACAGGATCGCGGCCGTTGCCGCCAGCCCAAGCATGGATCGTGCAATCATCGTCTCCCCCTGTTTTATGGTTCGCCGCTTTTGCGGCTGAACGGTTTTGCGGGTGGTCGCTCACCCCTTCTCGGTCTTTTGCTCGGTCTTTGGTCCGGTCCTCTGCATGAAATCGAAGTCACAGCCTTCGTCGGCCTGCAAGATGGTCTCGTTGAACAGCCAAGCATAGCCACGTCTGCTATTGTCCGGCGCGGCCGCTGGCTTCAACGCCGCCCGCCGTCGCGCTAGCTCCGCATCGTCAACCAGAAGCTCGATGCTGCGCTTGGCAACGTCCAGCCGGATCATGTCGCCATTCTTCACCAGAGCAAGCGGCCCGCCGACGGCGGATTCCGGCGTGATGTGGAGCACGATGGTGCCGAAGGCCGTGCCGCTCATGCGCGCGTCGGAGATGCGCACCATGTCCTTGGTGCCACCACGCGCGAGCTTCTTCGGGATCGGCAGGTAACCCGCTTCCGGCATGCCGGGCGCCCCCTTCGGTCCCGCATTGCGCAGCACCAGCACGTCATCGGCGGTGACGTCGAGATCGGGATCATCGACCCGCAGGGTCATGTCCTCGACGGATTCGAACACCACGGCACGCCCGGTGTGCTGCAACAGCTTGGGGCTTGCCGCGGATTGCTTGATGACCGCGCCGCGCGGCGCGAGATTGCCGTGCAGGACGGCAAGCCCGCCCTCGGGCTTGATCGGATTGTCGCGCGGACGGATAGCGTCCTGTCCGGGCACCTCTTCCGCATTGGCAACCACGTCGCGCAGCGTCTGTCCAGAAATCGTCTTGGCGTCGAGATCGATGAGATCGCCAAGCTGCGCGAGCAGCTTCGGCACGCCGCCGGCGTGATGGAAATGCTCCATATAGTGCTCGCCGGACGGTTTGAGATCGACCAGCACCGGCACTTCGCGGCCGAGCTTGTCGAAGGCGTCGAGATCGAGCCGGAGCGGCGAGCGATGCGCCATCGCCGTCAGATGGATCAGGCCGTTGGTCGAGCCGCCGATCGCTTGCAGCACGACCTGCGCATTCCTGAAGGACGCCGGCGTCAGCAATTCACTCGGCTTCGGTCCCTTGGTCTTGGCCATCTCCGCGGCGACCTTGCCGCTCGCCTCCGCCAGGCGGAAGCGCTCGGCGTGCGGCGCCGGGATCGTCGCGCTCATCGGCAGTGAAAGCCCCAGCGCCTCGATCATGCAGGCCATGGTCGAGGCCGTACCCATCACCATGCAGGTGCCGACCGAAGGCGCGAGCCGGCCGTTGACCGCCTCGATCTCGACGTCATCGATATCGCCCGCGCGATATTTCCCCCACAGCCGCCGACAGTCCGTGCAGGCGCCCAGCACCTCGCCCTTGTGGTGGCCGACGACCATTGGCCCCACGGGAATGACGACGGTCGGCAGGTCGGCGCTGATCGCCGCCATCACTTGCGCGGGCAGAGTCTTGTCGCAGCCACCGATTACGATCACCGCGTCCATCGGCTGGGCACGGATCATCTCCTCGGTGTCCATCGCCATCAGATTGCGTAGGTACATCGATGTCGGATGCGCAAAACTCTCCGCGATCGAGATGGTCGGGAACACGAAGGGCATCGCGCCCGACAGCATCACGCCGCGCTTGGCGGCCTCGATGATCTGAGGCACGTTGCCGTGGCACGGATTGTAATCACTGTAGGTGTTGGTGATGCCGACTATCGGGCGCTCGAGCGCGTCGTCGGAATAGCCCATGGCCTTGATGAAGGCCTTGCGCAGGAACAGCGAGAAGCCGGCATCGCCGTAGCTCGTCAGCCCCTTGCGCAAGCCACTCGTCATGACGCCACTCCGTTCGCCTCGCCATTGCCCCATTGTCGTACAGGCCGGCCCCCGATTGTCAACAACAGAGCACAAGTCGGATTATCTGAACCGGATCGCGGACGAGGAGACCAAGCGCTAAAGCGCGCGCTCTGCGCGTTCCACGAGCCGATCCAGAGCGTCGGCAGGCATGACCCACCGCCGCCACTCAGGATCCTCAGTTGCACCGAGACCGCGATAAAATGACCGCGCCAGCACGTTGTCGTTCAGCACGAACCAGCAGAAGCGCTTGTGTCCTGTCGCACGGGCATGCAGCGCCATTTGCCGCATGAGTCTTTGGCCGACACGCCCGCCTCGGCACTCCGGATCAACATAGAGCCATTTCAGCATCAAGAGTGGCCGCAGCGTATGCATAAAAGGGATTTCGTAATGAACGGCCATTCCGGCAAGCGACCCAGGACCTGCATCTGCGACGTAAGCGCCAAACTCGGGCCGCTCACCGAAGCCACGACGTAGCAGCTCCGCTTCATTAAGGCTGAAATTCTGACCACGCTCAAAGCTGACAATCGCACGCATGAGCCGAAGCAGTTCCGGTACGTCGCTCTCATGCATTGGCCGTATTGTGATTGCGGTGGTCGTTCCAGGGCGAGATGTTGCCGATTTCTCCATGTAACGCGCCTTTTTGGCGTCTCCTAGCGCTTGGTCCAGTCGATGATCCGGCTCTTGTCCGCATCGAATTCGATGCTGCAGAACGCGCCGCCCTGGTAGTAGTCGCCGACCGGATCCGGCTTGAGCTTGGCCTGCTCGGCCATTGCGTGCTGCACATGATCCTCGGCGCGGCCGGTCGGACGATAGCCGAATTCGTAGGCCCGATGGTTGTCCCACCAGGCGCGTTCGTTGAGCGAGGCGCCGTAGAAGATCTCGAAATGGATGTCGGGATGCTCGAGGCCAATGCGGCAGAGCTGCACGAGGTCCTCAGGCTTCAGCCAGATCGCGAGCCGGCGCTGGTCGAGCGGCTTCTCGCCGAAATTGCCGATGCGCAGGCAGGTGACCTTCAGGCCATGCTTGTCGGCATAGAGCGCGCCGACCGCTTCACCGAATACCTTGCTGACGCCGTAACGGCTGTCGGGACGCGGGGTGACGTCGGTGCCGATCTTGTGATGGCGGGGGTAGAAGCCGACCGCATGGTTGGATGACGCGAAGACCACGCGCTTGACGCCCTTCTTCCGCGCCGCCTCGAACAGGTTGTAGCCGCCGATGATATTGGCCTGGAGGATATCGTCCCAGGATCCCTCGACCGAATAGCCGCCGAAATGCAGGATGCCATCGACGCCATCGCAGATCGCCTCGCATTGCGCGAGATCGGCAAGGTCCGCCGCCTTGAACGTCTCGTTGGCGCCGAGATCGGCAGGCGGCTTGATGTCGGAGAGCAGGAGATCCGGATAGATCGGCGGCAGCAATTTGCGCATTGCGCTGCCGATTCCACCCGAAGCTCCCGTCATCAAAATACGCGGCATTTCTTCCCTCGTTGGTAGCGACCGGTTTGCGGTCTTGGGTCACTGATGATAGCAGACTTGGCCTGAGGGGACGCAACAACGAGAACTGCAAATGTCCGATGCATCGGTGCAATCCCAAGGTTGGCGGCCGGCGACCTATTACCCCGACCCGGCGATAACTGCACTAGACCCAAGGTTTGAGAAATACTGGCTGAAACCCGCGGCCGTGGAACGCCTCGCCACCGGCCTGCGCTGGGCCGAGGGACCGGTGTGGTTCGGCGACGGGCGATATCTCTTATGCAGCGACATCCCCAACCAGCGCATCATCAAATGGGAGGAGGAAACCGGAGCGGTCTCCATTTTCCGAAAACCCTCCAATTTCGCGAACGGCAATACGCGCGATCGGCAGGGTCGGCTGATCACCTGCGAGCACGGTGGGCGCCGGGTGGTGCGCACCGAATATGACGGCTCGATCACGGTGCTGATGGATTCGTTTGGCGGCAAGCGGCTGAACTCGCCAAACGACGTCGTCGTGAAATCCGACGGCGCGATCTGGTTCACCGATCCGGTGTTCGGCCTGCTCGGCAATTACGAGGGCCACAAGGCGGAGTCGGAGATCGAGCCGAACGTCTACCGGCTCGATCCCGTGAGCGGCAAGGCAACAATCGTGGCCGAGGGCGTGCTCGGCCCGAACGGGCTGTGCTTCTCGCCGGATGAGAAGATCCTCTACGTGGTGGAATCGCGCGGGCAACCGAACCGCAAAATCCTCGCCTATGACGTCTCGCCCGATGGCACCACGGTTTCCAACAAGCGCGTGCTCATCGATGCAGGGCCGGGCACGCCGGACGGAATGCGCTGCGACATCGACGGCAATCTCTGGTGCGGCTGGGGCATGGGCGATCCCGAGCTCGACGGCGTCGTGGTGTTCGCGCCCGACGGCGTGATGATCGGTCGCATCGCCCTGCCCGAACGCTGCGCCAATCTCTGCTTCGGCGGCGTCAAGCGCAACCGACTGTTCATGGCGGCGAGCCAGTCGATCTACGCGCTGTACGTGAACACGCAGGGGGCACTGGGGGGATAGTCTCTCCGCCGTTGCCGGAATCGTAGGGTGGGCAAAGTGACTTGTCCGCCGTAGCGCGAAGAGCGAAGGCGGAAGCGTGCCCACCACTTCTCGTTCATTACGCGACGGTGGGCACGTCGCTACACTCCTTTGCCCACCCTAAGAATTCTCTCGTTGTCGAAACACCGTCAGCAAAACGAAAAACGCCGGAGCGGTGTCCCGCTCCGGCGTCATGTTTGTTCAGACTACGAGGCTTACGCCGCGTTGAAGCCGGCGACAGCCTTCACCTCGAGGAAGTCTTCGAGACCGTACTTGCCCCACTCGCGGCCGTTGCCCGACTGCTTGTAGCCGCCGAACGGCGCGGAGCGATCGTTGGGCACGCCCTGGAGGTTGACGTTGCCGGCGCGGATCTGGCGGGCAACGCGCTTCGCGCTCTCGACCGTATCGGCCGAGACGTAGCCCGCAAGGCCATAGGGCGTGTCGTTGGCGATCTGCACGGCCTCGGCTTCGTCCTTGGCGCCGATGATGGTCAGCACCGGTCCAAAAATCTCCTCCTTCGCGATCGTCATATCGCTGGTGACGTCGGCGAAGATGGTCGGGCGAACGTAGAAGCCCTTGTTGACGCCCTCGGGCAGGCCCGGGCCACCGGCGACGAGCGTTGCGCCCTCGTCGATGCCCTTCTTGATCAGCGCCTGGATCTTGTCCCACTGGCCGCGGTTGACGACGGGGCCGATGGTGGTGCCTTCGCCGCGCGGATCGCCAGCCTTGGTCTTGTCGGCGACCGCCTTCGCGATCGCGGCCACTTCCTTCATCTTGGACAGCGGCACGATCATGCGCGAGGGCGCGTTGCAGGACTGGCCGGAGTTGTTGAACATGTGCATCACGCCGCCGGTCACCGCCTTCGTGAGGTCGGCGCCCTCGAGGATGACGTTCGGCGACTTGCCGCCGAGTTCCTGGCTGACGCGCTTCACGGTCGGAGCTGCGCGCTTGGCCACATCGATGCCGGCGCGGGTCGAACCGGTGAACGAGATCATGTCGATATCGGGATGCTCGCTCATGGCGGCGCCGACCTCGGGGCCGAGGCCGTTGACGAGGTTGAACACGCCCTTCGGCACGCCGGCTTCATGGAGGATTTCCGCGAAGATCAGCGCCGAGGTCGGCGTAAACTCCGACGGCTTCAGGATCATGGTGCAGCCGGCGGCGAGCGCGGGCGCCACCTTGCAGGCGATCTGGTTGAGCGGCCAGTTCCAGGGCGTGATCATGCCGACCACGCCGACCGGCTCACGCAGCACCATGGCGGTGCCAACCGGCTCCTCGAAATGATAGTTCTTGAGCACGTCGAGCGTGGTCATGAGATGGCCAAGGCCCGCGCCGGCCTGGAGTTTTTCCGCCATCGGCAGCGGCGCGCCCATCTCGTCGGACACGGCGGCGCCAATCTCCTTGAGACGGCCTTTGTAGATCTCGATGACCTTGGAGAGCAGCGCGACGCGCTCCTCGCGGCTGGTCTGGGAATAGGTGACGAAGGCGCGCTTGGCGGCAGCGACAGCCTTGTCCACGTCGGCCTTGGAGCCGAGCGCAACCTCATACATCGCCTCTTCCGTCGCCGGATTGACGACCGGAGTGGACTTCTTGACGGCGGGATCGACCCAGGCGCCATCGATGTAGAATTGCAAGCGATTGACCATTGTGAACCTCTTCTTGGGGAGCATTGGAGGGGCGTTTCGGCAGCTATCCTTGCACGAAAACCCGGGTTGTTGAACCCGCCCTCAGCTTGACCTGCGTTGCGGCGGACGCGCGGGAATATGATCGCGCGACCGGGAACTGGCAAGGTCTCGGTTGAATGTCGTCCTGGCGAAAGCCAGGATCCCCGCGCGAGCGCCCGCGCTCGTCGCGATTACCCCAGGGAGCAGTTTGGCGAAGGCTCGTTGCCGTGGGACGACCACGATCGGCGATCGATGGACCTCGCGGTATGGGCCCTGGCTTTCGCCAGGGCGAGGACACACTTCACACCGCCATCTTCCGATGCAGCACCGGCGCGCCGGTGGTGAGGCTTTCGGCCGCATCGATGATGGCGTTCGCGTCCAGGCCATAATGGCGGTAGAGGTCGGCGATGGTGCCGGTCTGGCCGAACTGTTCGACGCCGAGCGCCTCGACGCGATGGCCGCGGACGCTGCCGAGCCAGCCGAGCGTGGCCGGGTGGCCGTCGATCACGGTCACGAGACCGCAATCGCGCGGCAATGGCGCAAGCAGCTTTTCGATATGGCTCAAATGCTGCACGCCGCGGCGGTCGCGCCGCAATTTCCGCGCGGCGGTCCAGCCAGCGTGAAGGCGGTCGGCCGAGGTGATCGCAAGCAGGCCTATGTCGCGCCGGCTTTCGCCGACGAAGCCGGTCGCCTCGATCGCCTCCGGCGCCACCGTGCCGGTGTAGGCGATTACGATTTCGGCATTGGGGCCCGGCTTGCGCAACCAATAGGCGCCGTCGGTGATGCCCTGAGCGAGCTCCGGAGTCATGATTCGCTGCGCTTGCTCGATGGTGCGCGTCGACAGACGCAAGTAGACCGAGCCACCCTCGCCCGCCTCGCGCTGCATGTGGTCAAAACCCCAGCCCATGATCACGGCGAGCTCGTCGACGAAGGCCGGCTCGAACGATGCGAGCCCATCCTGCGCCATGCCGATCAGCGGCGTTGCGATCGACTGATGCGCACCGCCTTCGGGTGCGAGCGTGACACCGGAGGGCGTTGCCGCCACCATGAAGCGAGCATCCTGATAGCAGGCGTAGTTCAGCGCATCGAGGCCGCGCTCGATGAAGGGATCGTAGAGCGTGCCGACCGGCAGCAAGCGCTCGCCATTGATCTGGTGCGAGAGCCCCAGGGCCGACATCATGATGAACAGGTTCATCTCTGCGATGCCAAGCTCGAGATGCTGCCCCTTGGGCGATGCGTCCCAGTTGAACGTGGATGGAATTTTCTCGCTGCGGAATAAATCCGCCTTCTCGGCGCGCGCAAACAGGCCGCGCCGGTTCACCCAGGGACCGAGATTGGTCGAGACGGTAACGTCGGGCGACGTCGTGACGATGCGCTCCGCAAGCTCGCTGTCGGTGCGCGCGATCTCGTTCAGCACAAGCCCAAAACCCTGCTGGGTCGACATCTGCGCCGACGGCTTGAAGGTGAGCTGAGAGGGCACTTCGACGGCGGGCGCGGTCAGCCGGCGGCCATCCTGGTTGAAGGGCACGCGCGCGAGGAAGGCTTCGAGCCCGGCAGCGCCCTGCGCCATGCCCTCGAACTTGTCCCACTCGTGACCGGGGCGAATGTTCTGGCTCTCGCGAAACTTCTCCATCTGCGCAACCGTCATCAGGCCGGCATGGTTGTCCTTGTGGCCCTGGAACGGCAGACCGACGCCCTTGATGGTGTAGGCAATGAAGCAGACCGGGCGATCGTGATCGATCTTTTCGAACGCCTCCAGCATGCTCGCCATGTCGTGTCCGCCAAGGTTCGACATCAACGCCAGCAGTTCATCATCGCTGCGCCGGTCGATCAGCTTGGTGATCGGCCCCTGGTCACCGATCTCGTCATGCAGGTGCTTGCGGAAGGCCGCGCCGCCCTGGAAGCACAGCGCCGCGTAGAGCGCGTTCGGGCAGTTGTCGATCCACGCTTTAAGCGCTTCGCCACCGGGCTCGGCAAAAGCCTCGCGCATCAGCCGGCCGTATTTCACGATGACCACGTCCCAGCCGAAATTGCGGAACATGGTCTCGAACTTTTCCCAGAGCCCCTCGCGCACGACGGCGTCGAGCGACTGCCTGTTGTAATCGACCACCCACCAGGTGTTGCGCAGGCCGTGCTTCCACCCCTCGGCGAGCGCCTCGAAAATGTTGCCCTCGTCCATCTCGGCGTCGCCGACCAGCGCGATCATCCGCCCTTCGCGGCGATCCTTCATCCAGCCATGCGCCTTGACGTAGTCCTGCACCAGCGACGAGAACAGCGTCTGCGCGACACCGAGACCCACCGAGCCGGTCGAGAAATCGACGTCGTCGATGTCCTTGGTGCGCGAGGGATAGGACTGCGCGCCCTTGAAGCCGCGGAAATTCTCCAGCTTCTCGCGGGTCTGCCGGCCAAACAGATACTGGATGGCGTGGAACACCGGGCTTGCGTGCGGCTTCACCGCGACGCGATCCTCAGGTCTGAGCACGTGGAAATACAGCGCCGACATGATGGTCGCGAGCGAGGCGGATGAGGCCTGATGGCCGCCGACCTTCAGGCCGTCCGCGTTGGCGCGGATGTGGTTTGCATGATGGATGGTCCATGACGACAGCCACAGCACCTTGCGGGCGAGCGCGGACAAGGTGTCGAGGCGGGCGGAATCGACGGGCATGGCGATGCTCCGGAAAATGATGGACTATGATACGCCTGCGGCAGCCGGCAAAATTCTCAATTTTTGGCGCCACGCCCGCCCAAGTTGGGATATTTTACCAAAGAATAGCCACTCCACATAGGTTTCATCCCAATGCCCGAGCTTGACGCCATCGACCGAAAGATCCTCGCCCTGCTCCAGGCCGACAGCCGGCTGACCATGCAGGAACTCGCCGACAAGGTCGGCTTGTCGGTCTCGCCCTGCCATCGCCGGGTCAAGCTACTGGAGGAGCGCGGCGTCATCACGCGCTACATCGCAACCGTCGACCAGAAGGCGCTGGGGCTGCACGTCAGCGTCTTCATCTCGATCAAGCTGGCTCGGCAGAAGGAGGAGGACCTCAATCGCTTTGCGCGCGCGATCTCGAAATGGGACGAGGTTTTGGAATGCTACCTGATGACCGGCAACCGCGACTACCTCTTGCGCGTCGTCGCCGCCGACCTGTCGTCCTATGAGGCGTTCCTGAAGAACAAGCTGACCCGGCTCGACGGCATCGCCTCGATCGAGTCGAGCTTTGCGCTAAGCCAGGTGAAATATTCGATCGCACTACCCGTGTGACGGCAGCCTCGCTGACCCAATCCGCCCGGGGCAAACGCCTGCCCGATCCCCGGTGTCACATTGGCGCAACAAAGCCCGCCGATGGTCAGCCCCTGGCACTCTAGCCGAGAGTAAGGATCCATGACTGCAGCCGACCGCACCTCCGAAGCCGCCAAGCGCGACCGCATTATCCAGGAAATGGCCGACGACCTCGACGAGGAGCTTGAACTCGAGCTTGACGACAGCCGCCTCGACAAGCTCCTGAGCGAGACCGATACCCCCGGTCCGACCATGGACCGCAGGGCTTATTTCAGGGAGCTGCTCCGCCTCCAGGGCGAGCTCATCAAGCTGCAGGACTGGGTGCAGAGCGAGAAGAAGAAGGTCGTCATTCTGTTCGAGGGCCGCGACTCCGCCGGCAAGGGCGGCGTCATCAAGCGCATCACCCAGCGCCTCAATCCTCGCGTCTGCCGGGTCGCCGCGCTTCCAGCCCCCAGTGAGCGCGAGCGCACGCAATGGTACTTCCAGCGCTACGTGTCGCATTTGCCCGCAGGCGGAGAGATCGTACTATTCGACCGGAGCTGGTACAACCGCGCGGGCGTGGAGCGCGTGATGGGCTTCTGCAGCGAGGAACAGTACGAGGAGTTCTTCCAGTCGGTACCGGAATTCGAGCGGCTGCTGATCCGCTCCGGCATCATCCTGCTCAAATACTGGTTCTCCATCACCGACGACGAGCAGCAGTTCCGCTTCTCCATGCGCATCCAGGATCCGCTGAAGCAGTGGAAGCTGAGCCCGATGGACGTCGAGGCACGCAGCCGCTGGGAGCTGTACACCAAGGCCAAGGAGACGATGCTGGAGCGCACCCACCTGCCGGATTCGCCATGGTGGATCGTCGACGCCGTGGACAAGAAGCGCGCGCGGCTCAACTGCATCTCGCATCTGCTCAGCCAGATCCCCTACCAGGAGGTCTCGCGCGTGCCGGTGACGCTGCCGCCGCGCGTCCGCAACCCCGACTATCACCGCGGGCCAATTCCGGACGAGATGTACGTGCCCGCGAAATATTGACGGCGCCGGCAGCAGCCACCGGCAACCGGCCTTCGGGATGAGGACCACGAGATGCCCGTGCCGAGCGATTTGAGCGTGACTAGTGAGACCTTGCTTCGTCGCCGCAATCGCTCCGGCCCGTGGCTGCTGCTCGCGAGCATCCTTTCGGCGGTGACGGTGGTTCTCGCCGTTGCCTATTGGGCTTGGCAGCCGGCGAGCTTGCGCATCGCCGTCGGCCCGCCCGGCAGCGACGACCAGACGGTGATACAGGCGCTCGCGAGGGCCTTCGATGCGAAGGGTGGCGCCGTGCGGCTGGCGCCGATCGAGACGGACGGCGCGTTGCAAAGCCTCAACCTGCTTGGCGGCGGCAAGAGCGATCTAGCGGTAGCGCGCGGCGACCTCGACATGCCACCCGACACCAACTCGGTGGCGATCCTGCGCCGAAACTTCGTGGTGCTGTGGGCGCCGACGGGCCGCAAGGGCGCGGCGAAATCAAAGGTGACCGAGATCGCAGGCCTTAGCGGTCGTCGCATCGGTGTCGTGGGCCTCGGCGATGCCAACATCATCTTGCTGCGCGTGATCCTGGCAGAATCCGGCGTCAATCCGCAGAAGGTGACGGTGGTACAGTTCGGTACCGACCACATCTCCGAAATGACGCAGGACACCACGCTCGACGCATTCATGATGGTCGGCGCGCTCGATGCGAAAGTGATCGCGGACACGATCGCCGCAACGGCGCGGGCGCGCGGCGAGCCAAAATTCCTCGGCGTCGACGTTTCCGACGCGATCGCCGAACGGCATCCGCTCTATGAATCCGAGGAAATACCGGCTGGCGCGTTCGCTTCGTCACCGCAACGGCCCGACGACAAGATTGACACCATCGCCGTCAACCACCTGATCGTGGCGCCGAGCTCGCTCTCCGAGGATACGGTCGCTGCCTTCACCCGCGAGCTGTTCACGATCCGGCCGTCACTCGCGAAGGAGTTGCCCAGCGTCAGCCACATCCAGAAGCCGGACACCGACAAGGACGCCGCGCTGCCAGCCCATCCCGGCGCTGCCGCCTATATCGACAGCAACGAGCGCAGCTTCATGGACAAGTACAGCGACTACATCTGGGGCGCGGTGCTGATCCTCTCCGGCCTCGGCTCGGTGGCCGCGTGGCTGCGTCATTACCTGCGGCGCGATGAGCGCAAGCTGAACACGCTGCACCGTGACCGCTTGCTCGGCGCGATCGTGAGCGTGCGCGAGGCTTCGTCCCTCGATGAACTTGCGGCCATGCAACGCGCCGCGGACGACATTCTGCGCGAGACGCTGATCTGCCACGAGGACGGCGCCATTGAAGACGGCGATCTCGCCGCCTTCGGGCTCGTGCTGGCGCAATTCCATCAGGCGATCATCGATCGCCGAGCCCTAATCAGCGATAGGGCCGAGGGACCTGCAAAGCCCGATGGCCCCGCGCTTCAGCTCGCCGCTACCTCCACGGCTCCACGATGATCTTGGTTTGCGCCTCGGGATTGGCGAGATCGGCGAAGGCTTTGGGCACGCCGTCGATGCCGACCTTGGCCGTCACCATCGCGGCCGCCTCCACCTCGCCCTCCGCGATTAGGCGTAGCGAATAGGCGAACTCCTCTGGCGTGTAGCCGACGACTTATTGGACGTTGAGCTCTTCATGATGCCGAGCATCGGCTCGCTCTTGTCGCTCTCGATGCAGCCCGTACCCGGCTCCTCCCATTCTTGTCGGAGCCGTTGATAGCACAAAGCCAGCCCTTCAGATTGCGTCAGGCGTTCGGCGAACGCTCCTCGCGCACCAAGAGCTGGGCCCGGCGGACACGCTCGCGATGGGCGATATAGAGGCCGCTCGCGACGATGAACGCCGCGCCCGTGATGGTCCAGACGTCCGGCAACTCACCGAAGATGAAGAAGCCCAAAATGCTGACCCACAGCAATTGCGTGTAGGAGAACGGCGCCAGCACCGAAGCATCGCCATAGCGATAAGCGAGCACGATGATCCACTGGCCAACCGTGGAGGCGATGCCGATGAAGATACCGAGCCCGATGGCAGTCCAGCTCGGCGTGACCCAGACGAACGGCACCATCGCGGTCAGGAGGGCAACGCCCGTGAGCGCGGAATAGGCCATCGTGGTGAGGACAGCTTCCCGCCCGCTGATCATGCGCGTCAGGATCAGCGCAGCCGCCCAGCAAAACGCCGAGACGATCGGGAAGAACGCGGCGACGTGAAATGCGCTTGAGCCGGGCCGCAAAATGATCGTAACGCCGACGAGGCCGAGCGCAGTTGCGAGCCAGCGGCGCAGGCCGACCTTCTCACTCAGGAAGATGATCGAGAGCGCCGTGACGAACAGTGGCGAGACGAAGCCGGTGGCGGAGGCCTCCGCGATCGGGAGGAAACGCAGGCCGGTAATGAAGAACAGTGACGAGCCGAGCAGCGCCGCACCGCGCATCAACTGAAGGCCGAGCCGCTCGGTACGCATCGCATAGAGCGGCGAGGCCGGCAGCATCACCGGCGTGAACATCAGTGCGAAGGTCAGGAAGCGGATCCAGGTGATCTCGATCGACGGCAGGCTCGTCGAAAGATATTTCGCGGTGACGTCTGAGCAGCCGAGAAATACGGTCGACAACAGGACCAGCGCAATGCCCTTGAAGGGATGGTCGACGCGCGCGGGTGCGCGGCGTGCGGCCTGCTTCCTTTCTGGCACAGGCACGGAAATACTGTCGAGCCTTGCGGCTGCGGCTGGCGGCGGGGTCACGGCTGGAACTCGGGAAATGCGAATCGTATGAACCTATAAAAACGCCAATTGCGCGTGGTTCACAACGCCCGAAAACAGGATGCCGATATGCACTGGTGGGCACGTGCGTAAACGCTCCATTAACAAGGGGCGCTTTCTTGCATTACAGCATCGGCAGGCTGCGTGGCTTGCTGCCGCGCGGAAACGCCGCATCCAGCGCGGTAACATCGTCCATGGTCAACACGAGATCGCCGCTCGCCGCATTTTCGCCAGCATGCTCGGCGGATGACGCCTTCGGGATCGCGAACACCGTAGTTGCACGGGTGAGAAAGCTGAGCGCCACCTGACGCGGCGTCGCGCTGTGCGCCTCTGCGATGCGCGCGAGCACCGCACCTCCCTTGCTCGTCGCTGCGGGAAAATCGTCATGGCCGAATGGCGAATAGGCCACCACCGCAACACCGTGCCGCTCGCACCACGGGATCACCGCGTGCTCGATTGCACGCTCCTTGAGATGGTACAGCACCTGATTGCAGGCGATCTTGCCTTCGCCGGCAACGTCGAGGATGTCGTCGAGATCGTCGGCGTCGAAGTTGGACACGCCCCAGGATTTGATCTTGCCAGCCTTCACCAGCTCCTCGAAGGCAGCAACAGTGTCCTCCAGCGCATAGGAGCCACGCCAGTGCAGCAAATAGCAGTCGAGCCGATCCGTCTTCAGCCGCTTGAGCGAGCGCTCGCAAGCGGTGATGGTGCCGCGGCGCGAGGCGTTGCTCGGCAACACCTTCGAGACCAGGAAAACCTCGTCCCTGCGGCCAGCGATCGCATCGGCAATCACGAGTTCCGCCTCGCCGTACATCTCGGCGGTGTCGATATGCGTCATCCCTAGATCAAGCCCGCGCTGAAGCGCGGCAATCGCGCGCTTGCGGTCGCCATGATCGAGATACCAGGTGCCCTGTCCGATGACGGAGACGCTGGCGCCGGTGTGGCCGAAGGGTTTTGTGTTCATGTATTTCTCCACGGGCGAGATCTGAGTGCTTTCTCTCGCCGCGTGACAGCATAGGCGACAATGTTCGAAGCGTCGATTGGCCCGCGCCTCCGTCGGAGACGAGCATAGCTCACCGGTCGCGCAGCACGCGCAGCGCATTCAGGATCACGGCGACGTCGATCACCTCCTGCAGGATCGCGCCCTCGACTGGCGTCAGGTAGCCGAAGGCAGCCGCGATCATGCCGAGCGTCGACAGGCCGATGCCGGCAATAACGCTCTGAAGCGCGATGAAACGTGCGCGGCGCGCGATCTCGATCGCGGGCACGATGCGGTCGAGCGTGTCGACCAGCAGCACGGCGTCGGCTGCTTCCGCCGACGCGGCGGCACCCGTCGCACCCATGGCGACGCCGACATCGGCGGCCGCGAGTGCCGGGGCGTCGTTGACGCCATCGCCCACCATCATCACCGGACCGGCTTTGCGCTCTGACAGCACCACCATGACTTTTTGGTCCGGCGTCAGCTCGGCGCGAACCGCATCGAGGCCGAGACCGGCCGTGATGGCCTCGGCTACGTCGCGGCGGTCGCCGGTCGCGAGCACGATGCGTTCAACGCCGAGGCGCCGCACCTTGGCAAGGAGCTCGTCGATGCCGGCGCGCAGCTCGTCGGCGAGCACGATCCGTCCGGCAAGCCGGCCGTCAAGCGCCAGCCACACGGCGACCGCTCCCGGCGCTGTCAACGCGGGCTCAGTCGTGCCCTGGATCGGATCCGGCAGTTGCGATCGCACATAGCGACGACCGCCGACGGCGACGAAGCTGCCCTGCACGCGTCCCTTGACGCCTTCGCCGGGCGTCTCCGCGACATCGGCCGGAATCGACAGTGGAAGCCCGCGGCGCTGCGCCTCGGCCACCAGCGCCTGCGCGATGACATGCTTGGAGGCCTGATCGAGCGATGCGGCGATCCGCAGCACGTCATCCTCACGAAATGCTTCCGCGGCATGGACTGCAACCACCCTCGCCTTGCCATCGGTGAGCGTGCCGGTCTTGTCGACCACGAGGACGCGGATGCGAGCCATCGTCTCGAGCGCCTTGCCGCCCTTGATCAAGATGCCGTAATGGGCCGCGCGCGACAGGCCAGCGACGATGGCAACCGGCACCGCGAGGATCAGCGGGCAGGGCGTCGCCACCACCAGCACCGCCACCATGCGGATCGGATCCTGCGTCCAGGCCCAGGCCGCACCCGCGATCGTGAGCGTTGCGACCAAAAACACGATCGCATAGCGATCGGCGAGCCTCGCCATCGGCGCCCTGGCGCGCTGCGCCGCCTCGACCAGGCGGACGATACCCGGATAGGTGCTTTGCGCCGCCGGACGGGTGGCGATGATGTCGAAGGCTTCGCCGGCATTGGTGGCTCCGCTCATCACCGCTTCGCCGTCCCTGCACTGGACCGGCAGCGATTCCCCCGTCAGCGCAGACTGGTCGAGCACGGCGAGCGGGCTTGCGAGCGTGCCGTCGACCGGCACGATCTCGCCCTGGCGGATCAGCAGACGGTCGCCTGTCGCGACGAGCTCGACGTCGATCTCCTCGAGCCGATGGTCGCGATGACGCATCGCCTTGCGCGGGGCGCGCGCGAGCAGCGCCGTCATCTCGCGCCGCGCTTGGCCCTCGGCAAAGTCCTCGAGGTGTTGCCCGCCGGCATACATCAGCGCGACCACGGCGGCCGCAAGCTCCTCACCGACCACCAGCGCCGACGTCATCGAAAGTGCAGCCACGATATCGAGCCCGACATCGCCGCGCCACAGGCTCCGCACGATCTCGACCAGGAGCGCAAGCAATACCGGCAGCGTCGCAATCGCCCAGACCAGATCAACCCACGCCGAAGCGCCGGATGCGCGCAGCACAAAGCCGAGCACGAGTCCCGCGGCGGGAAAGCCGATCAGGAAGGGCCGAATGGGAACGTCGGACACGGAAAAAACGCCGGGCGAGTTGCGCGGCAGTGATGATGACAGCGAGTGCGCGAAGAGGCGATGATTTAGATCAACCCCACACTGTCATGCCCCGCGCAGGCGGGGCATCAACTATGCCGCGGCCTATCGATTTGTCTCGGACGTCTCGGAGTGCTGGATCGCCCGATCCCGTCTCCGCCAAGGCTTCGACGAGGCTCGCGGACTCGGCTCGCCGAAGCTTCAGCGAAGGCGGCAAGCCGGGCGATGATGCAGGAAGTGTGGCGCTAGCCCGCCGCGCCGGCGAACTTTGCCTCCTTCGCAGCCCCGCCCGTCTCCGCAATCAGCCGCTTGAGCTCGGGAATGCAGGAGCCGCAATTGGTGCCGGCCTTGAGTTTTGCGCCGATCTCGGCCGCGCTGCGCGCGCCGGCGGCGATGGTGTCACAGATGGTGGCGCGGCCGACGCCGAAGCAGGCGCAGACCACGGGACCGGTCGAGGCGACACCTTCGGTCGATTTGCCCGAGAGCAACATGCGGCGCTGTTCGTCACTGACACTGCCTGCCGCGAACAGGCTCTTCACCACCTCCCAATCGCCGGCATCATGGGCAGGGCCAATGAACAGGCAGGCCTCGATGCGATCGCCGACGAAAGACGCCGCGCGGTAGACGCCGCCGCCGAAATCGCGGTACTCGGCAATATCCTCGCCTCCAATATCGTGCAGCCAGATCGGCCAGCGGGACAGATCCGCATTGTCGGCGAAGAGATAGCCGTAGCCACCGCCGATCGCGACACGCGCCCACCACAGATGCGGCGGCAGCGCGAGTGCTTTTCGCGACAGAACAAAGCCGCGGAAGACGTATTCGTACGGCGCTATCGCGGCCGGGGTTGCCTTGGCTTCCGGCTGCCCCGAGAACGGATCGTTGAACGACTGCACCAGCGCGCCGATGCGGCCATGCGAGGCGTTCATCGCGCTCCAGTGGATCGGCGCGAACAGCGTGCCGCGCTGCTGGCGCTCGCTGACCACGACTTTGAGGATGCACTGCCCGTAATCGGTGGTGACGCGGGCAAAGCTGTCGTCGGTGACGCCGTATTTGCCGGCATCATCAGGATGAATCTCGACGAACGGCTCTGGCAGATGCGCCCCGAGCCGCTGGCTGAGGCCGGTACGGGTCATGGTGTGCCACTGGTCGCGGATGCGACCCGTGTTCAGCCGCAGTGGTCGCGCCGCATTGGTCTCGCTGCGCAGCGCCGGTACCTCCGGCGCAACGAAACGGCCCTTGCCGTCATTGGTGAAGAAGCCGCCGCCCGCAAAGAAGCGCGCGCCAGGTCCCTCCTGCCCCTCGCGCGCCGGCCATTGCAGCGGCACCAGCGCATCATAGGCCTCGTCGGATACCGATTGCAGCGCGCCGATGTCGAAATCCCGGCTGCCATTGTTCTCGAACGCCGAGAGCGCGGCATGCTCGCGGAAGATCTCGGCGGCCGATTTGTAGTTGAAGCCCGCACTGAAGCCGAGGCGCTTTGCGACCTCGCTCAGAATCCACCAGTCCGGCCGCGCCTCGCCCGGCGCCGGCAGGAACGAACGCTGCCGCGAGATACGGCGCTCGGAATTTGTCACCGTGCCCGACTTCTCGCCCCATGCGAGCGCGGGCAACAGCACATGCGGCCCCGCCTCCACCGTGTCGTTGGAAAGCACGTTCTCCGAGACCACGAACAGCTCGAGCTTCTTCAGCGCATCGCGCACGAGATCGGCATCCGGCAGCGACACCGCCGGATTGGTGCCCATCACCCACAGCGCCTTGACCTCGCCGCGGTTGATCGCCTCGAACAACTGCACCGCCTTGAGCCCCTCGTGGGTGGCGATGCGCGGCGCCTTCCAGAACCGCCGCACGCGGTCGATCTCGGGCGGAGTGAACATCATGTGCGCGGCGAGCTGGTTGGCGAGCCCACCGACCTCGCGGCCACCCATCGCATTGGGTTGTCCCGTGAGCGAGAACGGCGAAGCCCCTGGCTTGCCGATGCGGCCCGTGGCGAGATGGCAATTGAGGATGGCGTTGACCTTGTCGGTGCCCTGCGCCGACTGGTTGACGCCCTGCGAGTACAGCGTGACGACACGCTCGGTCTCGCGGAACATCGCATAGAACGCCGCGACGTCCTGCTCCGACAGTCCGGTCGCGAGCGCCGTCGCGGTCACGCTGCCGGCGATGCTGCGCGCACGGGCGAGCGCATCGTCGAAGCCCGACGTGTTGTTCGCGATGTAGTCCTTGTCGAGAGCGCCGTTGTCTGCGAGATGGACGAACAGGCCGGAGAACAGCGCGGTGTCGGTGCCTGGCTTCACGCCCAGGAACAGGTCTATGTCGCTTGCAGTATCGGTGCGGCGCGGATCGATCACGATGATGCGAGCGCCGCGCTCCTCCTTGTTCCTGCGCATGCGCTGGAACAGGATCGGATGGCACCAGGCCGCGTTGGAGCCGACCAGCACGAGCAAGTCAGCCTGGTCGAGATCCTCGTAGCAGCCGGGCACGGTGTCGGCGCCGAAGGCACGGCGATGGCCGGCGACCGAGGACGACATGCAGAGCCGCGAATTGGTGTCGACATTCGCCGTGCCGACGAACCCCTTCATCAGCTTGTTGGCGACGTAGTAGTCCTCCGTCAGCAACTGGCCCGAGAGATAGAAAGCGACAGCATCCGCGCCGTCACGCGCCACGATATGCTGCATGCGATGGGCGACATGGTCGAGCGCGTCGCTCCAGGCGACACGCTCCATCACGCCTTTGCAGCGGATCATCGGATAGAGCAGACGTCCCTCGAGTCCGACGGTCTCGCCGAGCGCCGAGCCCTTGGAGCAGAGCCGGCCGAAATTGGCGGGATGCTCGGGGTCGCCGGCGATCGCAGCGCCACCATTGCCGTCGGGCGTCGCCAGCACGCCGCAGCCGACGCCGCAATAGGGACAGGTCGTTCTGGTGGCGCGGAGCGTCGGATCGATCGCAGTCATTCAGGCGACATCCATCAAGCGGCTTTGGGCGGAAGCGCGAGTGCGCGGCCGAACATCATGTCGGTACGGATCGCGGCGACCTTCTCGCGATTGCGGATCAGTTCGAGATACCAGAGCGCGTCCACGGTATCGCCGATCAGCACGGCGCCGGTGAGTCTGCCGTCGGCGATGACCAGCTTCTTGTAGGTGCCGCGCCTGCGATCGGAGAGCACGAGGCTCTCGCTGCCCTCGCCGCCGACGAAATCGCCGGCCGAGAACACGCTGACGCCTGATACTTTCAGATTGGTCGAGACCACGCTGCCCTGATAGGTGGCACTCTTGCCGGCAAGATGCCGCGCCAGCACGCGTGCCTGCTCATAGGCCGGCTCGACCAGCCCGTAAGCCGTGCCGCGATGCTCGGCGCATTCACCGAGCGCGAAGATGTCGGACTCGCTGGTCTGGAGGCAATCGTTCACGACGATGCCGCGGTTGACGGCAAGCCCTGCCTCCTTCGCGATCGCGACGTTCGGCCGGATGCCCGCCGCAACGATCGCGGCATCGGCTTCGATGCGGCTGCCGTCGGCAAGCTCGACGGCCTCGACGTGGCCGTCGCCATGAATGCATTTGGTGCTCGCATTCAGAACGACATTGATGCCCTTGCGCTCGACCAGCGTCTTGAGCAACTCGGCCGCAGGCAGATCGAGCTGGCGCTCCATCAGGCGATCCATGAGATGCAGCAGCGTCACCGGTGCGCCGGCTTTCGCAAGACCATAGGCAGCTTCCAGTCCGAGCAAGCCGCCACCGACCACGACGACGCGCTTCTTGGCTGCTGCGAGCGTCAAGAGCAGATCGACGTCGCGGCTGTCGCGAAAAGTGTGGACGCCCGTGAGGTCGGCGCCCGGCACGTTCAACCGCAGCGGCGTCGAGCCGGTGGCGAGGACGAGCTTGGAATATTCCATGCTCTCCTCGCCCGCGATCTTCAGCTCGCGACGACCGACATCGATCTCGGTGACGCGATAGCCGTAGCGGACGGTCACGCCGCGCTGGCGCCACCAGTCGGCGGGCCTGAGCTCGATCTCGTGGGAGCCGGTCTCGCCCGCAAGCACGGACGAGAGCAGCACGCGGTTGTAGGCGAGCCGCGGCTCTTCGCCGATCACAGCGACTGCGTAACGGCCGAGCGCGGTCTTGGCGAGTTCATCGACCAGACGCGCGGCGGCCATACCGTTACCGACGATGACGAGTGGCTCACTCACTTTGCTCTCCTATTCTGCGGCCTGCGGCCGCGCGCCATAGGCCTCGGAAATCATGAAGTTCGACAGCACGCCGTAGGCCGCGGTCCAGGCGGCGGCGACATCTGGCGTCCAGGCGTCGCCCAGCCCCTTCGCCAGCGTCCACAACAGGGTCGAGCCCACGACCGGGTAATGTTCGGGCTTCGCGCCGTAAGCGACGTGACGTTGCGCCAGCGCGGATGCGGCCGGCAGGATCGAGTCGAGATTGGTCAGACCGTTCACGACGACGGCAAGCGTCGCCATCAGCTTCTTGCGCTGTTCGGTCATGTCAGCAGGAAACATCGCCTTCACCGATGGCGCGACCTCGAACAGGCGGTCGTAGAACAACATCGCAGCCGCGTCCGAAATCGGAGCGACCTTGGCGAAGCTCTGCTGGACGAGGTTGATCTGTTCGGGCGTCATCGTTGGTCTCCTTGCTGGTTTGAAGTCTGCCTTTGTCCGCGCCCTTGCGGATAAGGTTCATGGGTCAAACTCTCCGGCAAAGCTTCTCCCCGCGTACGGGGAGAAGCGAGATTCGTACCAAGTCTCTATCTCTTGAGCATGATCTTCGCGGAAAAACCGCTGCACACTTTGCGCTAACGCGGCCCTCCGGGTCCGGATCATGCTCTACACGCGCGCTTCGGCGAGGCTCGCCGCGCCTTCGGCCTGCGGGCCGCGACGCAGGTAGAACCACCAGGTCAGCCCGAGGCAGGAGGCGTAGAAGACAAGGTAGATCGCCAGCGCGAGCTGCGGCCCGCCAGTCAGCGCGATCGACTTGCCAAAACCGGTCGGGATCAGATAGCCGCCGACAGCGCCGATCGCGCCGATGAAGCCAACCGCCGCGCCGCTCTCGATGCTTGCCGTCTTCAGCGCCAGCGCGCGCGCTGCATCGCCCTTGCCGCGCACCTTGAACAGATTTTCCTCACGGAAGATCGAGGGGATCATCCGGTAGGTCGAGCCGTTGCCGATGCCCGTCGTGACGAACAGGATCAGGAACATCGCCAGGAAACCGATGAAGTCCTTCTGGCCAACGAAATAGAGGACGCCGATCGTGGCGGCCGCCATCGCGATGAAGTTCCAGAAGGTGATGATGGAGCCGCCGACCTTGTCGGCAAGCCACCCGCCGAGAGGCCGCGACAGCGAGCCGACCAACGGACCCAGGAAGGCGATCGCGATCGTGATTTGCGGGAACTGGGTCTTGATCAGCAGCGGAAACGCTGCCGAGTAGCCGATGAAGGAGCCGAAGGTCCCGATATAGAGGTAGGCCATGATCCAGGTGTGCTTGCGCTTGACGATCGCGAGCTGGTTCTTCACCGACGACTTGGCCGAGGCCAGGTTGTTCATGAAGAACACAGCGCCGAATACGGCGATCGCGATCGGCAGCACCCACATCAACCCGGCGTTCTGCAGGAAGATGCCGTCGACGGGCGTCGCCTGGAACAGGTTGATGACACCGAGCGTCATCAGGATGGGCGTCAGGAGCTGCACGCTGGAGACGCCGATATTGCCGCCGGCAGCGTTGAGACCGAGCGCGGATCCCTTCATCCGGTCTGGGAAGAAGAAAGAGATGTTGGTCATGCTGGAGGCGAAATTGCCGCCGCCGAGGCCTGCGGTCGACGCGACGAGCAGCATCAGCCAGAACGGCGTGTCGGGCTGGCTCACGAAATAAGCGAGCGACAGCGTCGGGATGAATAGGATCGCCGCGCTGAAGATGGTCCAGTTGCGGCCGCCAAAGGTCGTGACCGCAAAGGTGTAGGGGAAGCGCATCAAGGCGCCGATCAGGCCCGGCACGGCGACAAGCTGGAAGAGCTGGTCGGTCGTGAAGTGGAAGCCTGCCTGCGGCAGCTTGGTGGTGACGATGCTCCAGATCAGCCAGACCGAGAAGCCGATATGCTCGGCCACGATCGACCAGATCAGGTTGCGTCGCGCGATAGTCTTGCCAGTCGCATTCCAGAACGCCTCGTCCTCGGGGCGCCAGTCTGAAATCCAGGTCGGACTTGAAGCCGGATTTCCATTCGGATTCGTCGTCATTGATAATCCCTTCTAGGCTCACCGCTGCGTCGTTGCAGGCTTAGCCTCCAGGCATGGAGGCACGCTCCGAGGCTTCTCCCCGGTGGCGAGTTCACGATGCTGATTGATGATGTTGAGGGACGTCGTCGTTGGCGTCGCAAAATGACATTTCAAATTCCATGCCAACTGCGCGCGACCGGGAAATACAGGGATTTCAGTGACTTATTTGAACGGTCCGAAATTTTCGTAGGACTTTTTCGCACGCATATTTTGCGATTCGCTCAATCCTTGTGCGGCGCACAAGGATTGAGCGGGGTGTCGATTATTTAGGCGCGGCACATCCTCGCGTTAACCACCCGTCTACGCGGCTTCGACGAAGCGATGACGCTCGTAGAGGAATTCGAGCACGCGCTGGCGGCACTTCAAGTAAGCGGCATTCGACGCAAGCTCGAGCCGCTTGCGGGGACGGGAGAGCGGCACATCCAGCACTTCGCCGATGCGCGCACTCGGCCCGTTGGTCATCATCACGATGCGGTCGGACAACAGCACGGCCTCGTCGACGTCGTGGGTGATCATCAGAATGGTGTTGCCGAGCTTCTGGTGCAGCGCCATCACCGAGTCCTGCAAATGGGCCCGGGTCAGCGCGTCGAGCGCGCCGAAGGGTTCGTCGAGCAGAAGTACCTTCGGCTCCATCGCGAGCGCGCGGGCAATGCCGACGCGCTGCTTCATGCCACCTGAGATTTCCGACGGACGCTTGTCCTTGGCATGGGCCATCTGCACGAGGTTGAGATTGTGCATCACCCAGGCCTCGCGCTCGGCCCGCGTCTTGGTTCTGGCAAATACCTTGTCGACGCCAAGCTTGACGTTCTCGAACACGGTCAGCCAGGGCAGCAGACTGTGGTTCTGGAACACTACGGCGCGATCGGGGCCGGGCGAGTTGACCTCGCGGTTCTCAAGCAGCACGCCGCCCGTCGAGGCGCCCGTCAGACCTGCTACGATATTGAGCAGGGTCGACTTGCCGCAGCCGGAGTGGCCGATGATCGAGACGTATTCGCCCTTCTCGATGGTGAGGTTGATGTCCTTCAGCACCTCGGTCGTGGCCGCACCGCGGGTAAAGATCTTGTCGATGTGATCGAGCTTCAGATAGGCGGTCATGTGCCCCTCTCCTTCAGTTCTGCGCGGTGCCGTGGGTGACGAACCTGCCGAGGCCCGCGATCAGGCGATCGAGCACGAAGCCGATGATGCCGACATAGAACAGCGCCAGGATGATCTCGCTGATATGCGAGGAGTTCCAGGCGTCCCAGATGAAGAAGCCGACGCCGACGCCGCCGATCAGCATCTCGGCCGCGACGATGGCGAGCCAGGAGAGACCGATGCCGATGCGCAGGCCGGTGAAGATGTAGGGCGCGGCCGCCGGGATCATGATCTTGCCGAAGAACTCCAGCGGATTGAGCTGCACGACGGCCGCGACGTTGCGGTAGTCCTGCGGAATGTTGCGGATGCCGACAGCGGTGTTGATGATGATCGGCCATACCGAGGTGATGAAGATGACGAAGATCGCCGAAGGCTGGCCGTCGCGGAAGGCAGCGAGCGAAAGCGGCAGCCAAGCCAGCGGCGGGATGGTGCGAAGGACCTGGAACAGTGGGTCGAGCCCGCGCATCGCCCAGACCGATTGCCCGACGAGCGTGCCGAGCGCGATTCCGACGATGGCCGCGATCGAATAGCCATAGGCGACGCGCTGGAGACTGGCGGAGAGATGCCAGAACAGGCCCTTGTCGATGCCGCCATGATCGAAGAACGGATCGAGGATCAGCTCCTTCGTATCCTTGAACACTCTTGACGGTGGTGGCAGCGTCGAGCCGGCGCGGCGGCAGATGAGCTCCCAGACAAGCATCAACAGCGCCAGCACGACGAGCGGCGGGATAACGCGGACCGCAGTCTCCTTTGCCATCCGCGCATACGTCTCGGCCAGCGGCGGTCGCTTCGGTGTCATCGCGACGACCGGCGCGGTGGCGCCAGCGGAAGGCGCAACACCTTCAGCGCCGATCTTCTTCACAGGCATGTTCATCGAAATTCTTCTCCGGCTGCAATGACAATGCGGCCGCCCATGGGCGGCCGCGGGACCTATCAGACTTCGACGCGCTTGATCGCGAGCGACTTCAGATAGGCAGCCGGGTTTTCGGGATCGAACACCTTGCCGTCGAAGAAGGTCTCCTTACCGCGCGAGGCGGAAGCCGGGATGTCGGAACTGGCCACGCCGAGCGTCTTGGCCGCGTCTTTCCAGAGGTCCTCGCGGTTGACCTTGGCGATCAGCGCCTTGGTGTCGAAGCCAGGCTCGTACTTGCCCCAGCGGATATCCTCGGTAAGGAACCACAGATCGTGGCTCTGGAACGGATAGGAGGCATTGTCCTTCCAGAAGCGCATCTGCTGCGGCGAGTTCTCGACGATGCGGCCGGTGCCGTAGTCGAACTTGCCCTTCATGCGGTCGGTGACGTCCTCGACCGGGCAATTGATCCATTGGCGCTTGGCGCAGATCGTCGCTGCTTCCTCGCGGTTCTCGGCCTTTTCCGCCCATTGCTGGGCTTCCATCACCGCCATCAGCAGCGCTTTCGTCGCTCTCGGATATTTGTCGACGAAGGCCGCGCGCATGCCGAACGACTTTTCGGGATGCTTGTCCCAGAGTTCGCCGGTGGTGATCGCGGTGTAGCCGATCTCCTGATGGATGAGCTGGAGATTCCAGGGCTCGCAAACGCAGAAGCTATCCATGGTACCGACTTTCATGTTGGCGACCATCTGCGGGGGCGGCACGACGATGGTTTCGATGTCCTTGTCGGGATCGATGCCGCCGGCGGCGAGCCAATAGCGGATCCAGAGGTCATGCGTGCCGCCGGGGAAGGTCATCGCGGCCTTCACGGCCTTGCCCGAGGCCTTCTTCTTATCCAGCGCGACCTTGAACGGCGCAGTGTCGATTCCAACCTTGATGTCGGCATATTCCTTGGCGACCGAGATGCACTGACCATTCAGATTGAGCCGTGCCAGGATGTACATCGGCGTCGGCTGATTGTTCTGCGTCACCTTGCCGGCGGAGATCAGATACGGCATCGGAGTGAGAATGTGCGCGCCGTCGATGCCGTTGCCTTCGGAGCCGAGCACCAGGTTGTCACGCGTCGTGCCCCAGGAGGCCTGCTTCTGCACCTCGACGTCGGGCATGCCGTATTTGGCGAAGATGCCTTTCTCCTTGGCAACGAACAGCGGGGTCGCATCAGTCAGCGCGATGAAGCCGAGCTTGGCGCCTTTGACCTCGGGACCTGCATCTTGCGCGAACGCACCGGCAGGGAAATTCAGCTTGGCGGCGGCGAGAAGTGCGGCGGTGCTGCCGGTCGCCTTCAACAATTGACGGCGGCTGAGGCCGCTGTCGGAGGGGCGGCGGATGCGCTTGGTCATAGGTCGTGTCGTCCTTTGCGTCGTTGCAGAAGTGGTGCGTCAGTGCACACGAGCCCGTCGTCCGGTGGCGCCGCCATTGACGCATGCGAACGCATGGCGGGAGGGACCCCCGTCTGGTGGCGTCGGCAAATTCGGATGAATAGTCTCGCGGGACGGCATCAATGGCGTCGGCACTAACTATTCAAGCTTTATGCCAAGCCAGATGCGGCGAATCTTATTTATAAATCAGCATGTTAAAGGGCCGGAACAGATTGTCGCAGCCCGCTGTTCCGCACGCGGAATTTGCGACCTGCCCGGTTTTTGCGCGCCGCATATAAACTAGGCAGGCTCTGGATGAGGCCGTTCTCAAGCGTGCTCCGCGGCCTTCACCCCGAGCGGCTTGGGAGCCAGACCGTCGCCCGGCTTGAGGTGGAATTCATAAGTCATCAGGTGCCAGGGCCCGGCCGCCTTACCGCCATCGGGCATGGCCGGATCGGTGCGCTTCTCGACCTTGGCGATCAACTCGTCCTTGACCCCAAACACCACGTCGGAGTCGAGATATTTGTCGCCACCAATGAAGACGTGAGTGATCAGGGGCTCATAGCCCTTCGCATTAACGAGGAAGTGGACGTGCGCGGGACGCATCGGGTGGCGGTTGGTCTGAACGATCATCTCGCCCACAGGGCCGTCGGTCGGGATCGGATAGCTGCAGGGCAGAATGGTGCGGAAGAAGAAGCGGCCCTCGGAATCGGTGATGAAGCGCGCCCGCGCCGAGGCGCCGATCTCATCGTAGTTCGGCTTCTGGGAATCGTAGAAGCCGTCGTCGTCGGCGTGCCAGACGTCGACCGGAACGTTTGCAAGCGGCTTGCCGCTGAGATCCGTGACACGGCTCCGCACGAACATCTTCTCGCCGGTCAGGTTATGCGGCGAGATGTCGGTGCCGTGCGCGGCCACCTTGTGTTCGCCGACATAGAAGGGACCGAGCACGGTCGTCTCTGTGGCGCCGTCGCGGTCGCGGTGGTTCACCGCATCGACCAGCATGGAGACACCGAGCACGTCGGAAAGCAGGATGAACTCCTGGCGGGTATCTGTGCACTTCTGGCCGGTGCGGGTCAGGAAGTCGATCGCATAGTCCCATTCCTCGAAGGTGAGGCCGGTCTTGCTCACGTAATCGTGCAGCGACTTCACCAATTCCTGGAGCAGGAACCTTGCACGCGGATTGGGCGTGTTGTCGAAGCTCTTGATGACGGCCTCGGTAAGCTCGGTCTCGTTGAACTGGGTCATTTCTCTTTCCCGCTGTCCGATTTTCTCGTTGTTTGGCCTGACGGCGTTCCGCTGCGAAGCCTACACCAGCCGGGCATGCGGCGTTAAGCGCGACCGGCTTGGAATGGGGTCCTCATTTCGGCTATCACCTCCTCACAAGAACACTCCGGAGGAACATTCCCGATGCTCGCCCCTACCCCTGCCTCGCCCGAATCCGTCGGCATGTCCCAGGCCGCGCTCGACCGCGTCGATGCGCATCTGAAGAACCGGTATATCGATGCCGGCCGCTTCCCGGGAACGCAGCTCCTGGTCTATCGCCGCGGCAAGATCGCCCACCGCTCGGTGCTGGGCCTCGCCGACATCGAGCGCGAAGTGCCGGTCAAGGACGACACCATCTACCGCATCTATTCCATGACCAAGCCGCTCACCAGCGTCGCCTTCATGATGCTGGTCGAGGAAGGCCTCGTCGCGATCGACGAACCCGTCGCCAAATTCATTCCGGAGTGGAAGGACCTCGGCGTGTTCGTCGCCGGCACGAACCCTGCGTTCCTGACCCGGCCGCCGTCACGACCAATGCAGATCGTCGACCTCCTGCGGCACACCTCGGGCCTGACCTACGGCTTCCAGCAGCGCTCCAATGTCGATGCGGCCTATCGCGAGCAGAAGATCGGCGAGGTCGAGAAGGCCGGCACGCTGCAGACCATGATCGAGGGGCTGACCAAGATCCCGCTGGAGTTCTCGCCTGGAGACGCCTGGAACTACTCCGTCTCCACCGACGTGATCGGCTATCTCATTGGCAAGATCTCTGGTGTTCCCTTCGAGCAATTCCTGAAACAGCGCATCCTCGACCCGCTCGGCATGACCGACACCGATTTCCACGTGCCCGCCTCCAAAGCGCATCGCTTCGCAGCCTGCTATTCCGCCGATCCGCAGGGCGGCATGACCTTCCATGCCGGCCAGCGCCGCCAGGGCCTGACCCTCCAGGACGACCCGATGACGAGCTCGTTCCTGGCGCCGCCAGATTTCATCTCCGGCGGCGGCGGTCTGTGCTCAACCGTTGCCGACTATCTCACGTTCTGCCGCGCGCTGCTCAATGGCGGCGAACTCGGCGGTGTCAGATTGATCGGGCCGAAGACGCTGGCGCTCATGACGACCAACCACATTCCGGGCGGCCGCACTCTACCCGACGTTTCCCGCTCGCTGTTCTCTGAGGCGACCTACAATGGCATCGGCTTCGGCCTCGGCTTCGCCGTGACCATGCGGCCGGCAGAGACGCTGATCGCCGGCAGTTCCGGCGAGTACAATTGGGGCGGCGCTGCGACGACCTCGTTCTGGATCGATCCGGCCGAGGAGCTGATCACGATCTTCATGACGCAGGTGCTGCCGTCGAGCGCCTACCCGATCCGGCGTGAGCTGCGTAGCATGGTCTATGCCGCGATCACCGAGAGCAATCTATAAGCCCACCACGGGACGGGCCTCGACGCTTCAACGCGGAGGCCCGTTCGTGCCAACCTCGGCCTGGTCCTCCCAGTCGTCCCACGCCACATCATTGATCTCGAGATAACGAGAAACGGCAACTCCGATCGTTGGAAAGAAGTATTTCTCGCCTAGCTGCGCGAACAAGCCAAATCGCTTCAGCTTGTCCTTCACGGGGTCCTTGAGCTCGGCAAAGCACAGCTCAATCCCCTGCGCGTGCAGCGCTTCATCGAGTTCAGCGACCACATCGCAGGCCGTGACGTCGACGCTCGTGACCGGCTCTGCCGCAACCACCAGCCAGCGCACGGGCGTCGGCGATGTTGCTACGGCATCCCGAATGCGTTCCTTGAAGAATTCGGCGTTGGCAAAGAACAGAGGCGCGTCCCACCGAAACAGGACCAGCCCTGGGATTCGGCGTGCATCCGGATATCTTGTGATGTCGTGATAGCCTTTGACGCCGTGGGCGCGACCCAATACGGCGGAATGCGGGCGCCAACCGTCCCAGAGGAACTCGGCGATGGCGATGGCGATTGCCAGCCCTATTCCTGGAATCACTCCGAGCACTGCAACACCGACAAAGCAGACGATCGCCAACCAGAACTCCCACCGCTGAATGCGATAGATTCGTTTCAGGTCGGCGACCTCGATCAAGCCGATCGCCGAGGTGATGACCACGGCAGCCAATGCAGCGCTCGGCAAATGCTGAAGAAGGTTTGGCGCCGCTAGCAAGAGCGCAGCGATGGCAAGCGCGCCAACGACGCTGGTGAGTTGGGTGCGCGCGCCGGCCGCTTCCGCAACGGGTGTACGCGAACTGCTGCTGCTGATCGAGAATCCCTGAAAAAAGCCGGTCGCCAGATTGGCGACGCCGAGGCCGACCAACTCCTGGTTGGGATCGACCCGCGTCCCCAATCGTGCGGCATAGGCCCGTGAAAGCACGCTGGTATCCGCGAATGATATCAGCGCTATCGCACACCCGCCGACCAGCACGGGGACCATGTCGCCGTAGCTGATCCAGGGAACGACAAATCCAGGCAGCCCCTGAGGAAGGGGACCCAGGACCTTCACGTCATAAGGCGCCGGGAGGCCCAGCGCGCCGACGACAACCGTCGCGCCAAGGACCGCTATCAGAATGCCTGGGAGCCGCTTGTTGTTCTTGAGAAGCAGGATCACGATCAAGGTGCCGAGCCCGATCCCGAACGCGACCCAGTTTGTCCGCCCATCGCGGATTGCGCCGACGATCGCGAGCAAACTTCTAAGGGGTCCTTCGCTCTCAATCGAGAAGCCCATGAGCTTCGGCAGCTGGCTGATCAATACGGTCAACGCGATTCCATTCATGTAACCGTAGCGTATTGGCTTGGAGAGAAGCTCGGTCACAAAGCCCAGGCGCGCGACACCCGCCAGAATGCACACCACCCCCGAAACGATCGCCATCATGCCGGCGAGCGTCGCGGCCCGCAGCGGATCACCACCGGACAACGGAGCGACAACGCCGAGGATGACCCCTGCCAGAGCAGAGTCCGGACCGAGGACGAGAATACGGCTTGGGCCGAACAACGCATAGACCAACAGCGGCACGATCGTTGCGTACAGACCATAGATCCCAGGCAACCCCGATGCCGCCGCGTAGGCAATTCCGACCGGGACCAGCATTGTCGCCAGGACGATCCCGGCGAAGATATCGTGCGGAAGCCACGCAGCCTCATATCGACGAAGAGTGTCGAGCCCCGGCAACCAGTGGATCCAATGCTTCATCGACGATCACCCCCAAGCCCGGGCGGGCTCGTTGACCGCGCTTGATGCGCTGGCCGAGATCGGCGCGGCTGGAATCCAGCGTAGGCTAATACGCCGTTGGCAGGCTGAACAGTGGCGCGGTGTCACGCGAGCGACGCAGAATGCAGTGCAAAACCGACGCGCCGTCCACCGCGCCGCCAATGCCGAGAGCAACATGCAGAATTGTACGGTCACACGAAACGGGCCTCGGCGAATTCTCGCCGCGGCCCTGACGTGGCGGCCTCAGTGCATGTGACCAATCAGATAAATGCCGCCACCGATCACGAGAACAGCGGGCACGGCCCAGAGAATGAAGACTGGTGGCATGATGACCTCCCTCAGTTCGACGTGCAGACCTTGACGGTCTTCATGCCAGCCTCGGCCTCGGTGCGCGACTTGTAGATGGTGCCGGCCGGGCCGACGACGGTCATCGACGATTCCGTCGGCTTCCTGTCGACGACGGTGCATTTCTTCGTCTTGACGTCCTGGACGACGTAGAACTCGTCGACAGCGAACGCTGGCGTGGCGAAGGCGGCGATCATCACCGCCGCGGTTGCGATTCTCAGTTTCATTGTTCCTCTCCTCCAATTGTCGAACCTGCTGGTTTCGGCAATTCGACAACGGGAAAAAATGGCAGATCGTTCCTTCGCCGATGTTCCCGAGGGATCATTGCTCGCAGCGAGCGACAGCAGCGGCGCGAAACTCACCCCGATACGGACACGGAATGCAGCGCAAAATCGCTCGACCGGGATTTTCCGGCAAACCGGAAAACCCGTGGCGCAACGCGGAGGCTGCCCGTATGCTCTTGCTTGATCCGGCGGCGTCGCGCCGGAACCAGGGCGCCCGCGTTGTCAAAGTTCACTCTGCCCGTACGGCTCGCGCTCCTCGTCATGGGGACGATGCTGCCCTTGATCGTCTTCGCCGTCGGCATCGTTTTCTATAACTACGCTCAGGACCGTAGCGACGCGAACCGCCGCGTGCTGGAAACGGTACGCAGCATCCGCCTGGTGCTCGATGCCGAGGTGCAGCGGATGACCGGGGGTTTGCAGGTGCTGGCGCTGACCAACGCGCTGCGCGGCGGTGACTTCCTGAGCTTTCGCCGCATCGTCTCGGGTTTTCTCGAGCAGTACGGCAAGGACGGCGTCGTGCTGGTCTCCGACCGCAAGGGGCATCTGTTGTTCTCGTCGGTGACGGAGGACACGGCCGGCCTGCCGCCCCGCAACAACACCGAGATCGTGGAGAAGGTCTTCGCAACCAAGCTGCCGCAATATTCCGACCTGTTCCTCAGCGCGATCAAGCAGCGCCAGGTCGTGACCGTCGAGGTCCCCGTGTTGCGCGATGGCGAAGTGATCTACGCCCTCACCTTCAGCCCACCGCTCGATATCTTCCAGACGCTGGTCGAAAAGCAACGGCCCGATGAGCACTGGACGGTATCGCTGCTGGACAGCAAGGGCATCGTATTCGCACGCGCGCCCAACCCGGGCGACACGTTCGGCAAGCGCGCCACGTCCTCGCTCTATGACGAGATGTTCCGCAAGGGCGAGGCGTCCTTGTCCGCGGTCTCGCTCGACAATATTCCGCTCAGTGCTGCCTATACGCGGTCGCGGATGACAGGCTGGACGGTTGCTGCCGGCGTCGCCGAGAGCTCGCTGGTCGCGCCGCTCTGGCGCAACATCGCGATCACGAGCCTGATCGGCGGCGTGCTCCTCCTGACCGGGCTTGCCTTCGCCTTGCGGATGGCCGCCACCATCGCGCGCGGCGAGATGCTGCACGATCTGCTGATCGAAGAGCTCAACCATCGCGTCAAGAATACCCTCGCCTTGATGCAGGCGATCGCTGTGCAGTCGTTCCGCAGCGCAAGCCGCGACGAGCGCACCAAGTTCGAGGGGCGCCTCGGCGCGCTCGCGGAAGCGCACAATCTGCTCAGCCAGGAGAAGTGGCAGGGCTCGGACCTGAAGGACGTCGTTGCCCGCGCACTGGACCCGTTCCTGCTGAGCAATCCAGACCGGATCCGGATGAACGGACCAGCGGTGCCGCTGTCGCCGCGCCTCGCCGTCGTGCTGTCGATGATCGTGCATGAGATGGCAACCAACGCCGCCAAATACGGCGCGCTATCCAACGAGACCGGGATGGTGACACTGGACTGGGAGGTCACCGCGGCTGCGCCCAAGCCGCGGCTGCGGCTGATCTGGACCGAGAGCGGCGGACCGCCGGTGACCGCGCCTGTGCAACGTGGCTTCGGCTCCCGCCTGATCGAGCGCAGCGCGCGCGATCAGCTCGGCGGCGAAGCGACCGTGGATTTCCTGCCACCCGGCGTCGTCTACACAATCACCTGCGCGCTGGACGAGCCGCGGTAGCGAATGGGCCTGCTTTGCATCCGATATTCTTGTTGTCCGGCCTCAGGCCTTGACCGGTCCTAACCGATCGACTGGAGCACCGGAAAGGTCTCGAGCAGCCAGATGCTGATGTTGCTGATCGCGCCTGTGAGAAAGAAAACGCCGGTGATCACCATGAGCACGCCCATGGCCCGCTCGACATTGACGAGGTGGCCCTTCATGCGCGCGAACAGCGCCGAGAACTGCTCGATCAGGAGCGCTGCGATCAGGAAGGGAATGCCGAGCCCGGCGGAATAGACCGCGAGCAGGCCAGCCCCCTTGGTCACCGTCGCCTCCGCCGCGGCGATCGAGAGGATGGCCGCGAGGATCGGCCCGATGCACGGCGTCCAGCCGAAGGCGAAGGCGAGCCCCATGACGTAGGCGCCCCACAGACCGACCGGCTTGGGGATCGGTAGCCGCCCTTCCCGCATCAACAGGTTGATGCGCGTCAAACCGAGGAAGTGCAGGCCCATCACGATGATGACGACGCCGGCGAGGATCGAGAGCTCGGCCGACCAGGCGCGGATCACGCTGCCGATCAGCGAGGCGCTGGCACCCAGCGCAATGAAGATGGTCGAGAAGCCAAGCACGAACAGCAGCGCCGACATCATGACCGCGCGCCTGGAGGCGGACGGCCGCTCGTCGCTCTCGACGTGCTCGATCGTGGCACCGGTCAGATAGATCAGATAGGGCGGAACCAGGGGCAGGACGCAGGGCGAGAGGAAGCTGACGAGGCCGGCAAGCAGCGCCGCCGTGATAGAAACATTTTGCATGATGCAGTCGGGGCCATCTCAAGGCCCGCACCGTGCGCACGGGGAGCGCGCCGGAATTTGGGCCTAACTGGCCCTTGGTGTAGCCGATGCAGGGCAATGCGCAACAGAGGCGCTGGAAACCAGGGCTCCTCCCGATGCCGCCTGTGATCACAGATGCGGCATCGGGACGCTCACAAATCTCGCGGATGCGAGAGAGGGCGGCGCGGTTATTTCACCACGCGGAGCAGCGGACGCCGGGGCTGGTCCTGCGTCTGCTTGGAACGGGAGGCGGATTCGCTGGCAGCGCCCCGCAGCATTTCGTCGCACAACGCCCGAAGCTCGGCATTGTCGACGCCTTTGAGTTTCATGCGCAGATCGAGGATGGCGATCGAGAGCAACTCGACCGTCTCGCGGACCTGGTTCTCACCGAGAACCCGACGGCACTCCTCGAGCGTTTCGAGCACCGACTGCAATTGTTCATCTGAATGCGACACCGGAGTTCTTTCGTTAGGTCAACCTGTGAGAATGAATGGCAACGATCCCCGCGGCCCGTAGTTGCGCGCGAAGATAGCACGACGAATCCAAGCCTTCGAACACGATTTCAGCGCGTCCAGGCTCGAAAATCGCAGTTCCATTGCAAGAAAAGCGTTGCGTGATCGCCCGAGCACGGCGCGTCAGCATGATTGATTTTGTCGGCAATGATGATTCCGCAGTAGCCAGCCGGAAGATGGGCGCGAAGCCGGACCTGCGACCCGCGCCCTCCGATTTCGGAGAGCCCGATATCCGCGCAGTGCTCTCAAGGCTCGCAACTGAACGCACGCGATACCCCTCATCCGGACGATCGACCGTCCGATTCCCAGTCCCTGGCGCACTCTAATACCACCCACGACGCGGTAAGTATGGCCTCAAAACTAGCCACCCCCGCAACCCGCCGTGGTTGTGGTTTGCCCAAGATTCTGCCAGTTTAGCCAGCTGAAAGGACTTGTATGCACCTCACGGCGGAAAGGGGCGTTCCTCTGGAAGAACGCCAAAAAGCACTCCTCGGCGGCCTCTCGGATTGGGACGCGGCCAGGATATTCCTTGAGGTCGTGCGCTGTGGCAGCTTCCGCTCCGCTGCTGAGCGCCTTTCGCTCTCCATTAATGCCGTCCGTCGGAAGATCGACGATTTCGAGCGCCAGATCGGCGCCACCCTGTTCACCCGGGACGTGCATGGCACCCGGTTGACGGATGAAGGAGCGATGGTGGTCTCGGCCGTGGAGCGGATGGAGGCCGCGACCTTCGACGTGCTGCGCGCCAGCGATACGCTCGCCGGCACGTCCGGCGAGGTGCGGGTCGCCGTCACCGAGGGACTCGGCACTTTCTGGCTGGCGCCGCGGCTGGTCGAATTCCAGCAGAGCTATCCGAAAATCCTTGTCGACCTGCACTGCGCGATGCGCTCTGCCGATGTCTCCCGGCACGAGGCCGACGTCGCCATCCATCTGTCGCGTCCCTCAGCGCTCGACATCAAGCTGGTGCGGCTCGGCCGCATGCATCTGATGTTCTGGGCGGCCGAAAGATACATTGAGAAACATGGCGCGCCGCTTACAGCTCACGAATTGGTCAAGCACCGCCTGGTGCTGCAATTCGCCGACCAGATCGCCGCCAAGGAAACGTTCGAGAGCTTCTTCCCGGGCGTTGCGGAGCGTGACCTTCTGGTCATGAAGACCAACGTCTCAAGCGCCAACTACTGGGCTGTCGCGAACGGCGCCGGAATCGGCGTATTCCCGAGCTATGCCATCGCGCTTGGCGGGAAGTTGATGCCACTGGAGGTCGCGTTGAACCGACCGCTGGATATCTGGTTGTCCTACCATCCCGGTAGCGGCCGGATTCCAAGGGTGCGGCACATGATTGACTGGCTGATCGAAGCCTTCAATCCGGCTCGCTTCCCGTGGTTCAAGGATGAATTCGTGCATCCGCGCGAATTCAAGGAAGTGTACATGGGCGAACCCCTGACCCAACTCTTCGGGGGATTTTCAACCGAAGAACGGTGAGAAAAAGTATGAAAACAGCGGCGAAGAGAATGAAGCAGCGCAGTGCCGGCAAGCCGGACATTGAGCTTGGCAAACGGATCAGATTGCGGCGGGTCGAGATGAAAATCTCGCAGGCTGAGCTTGGCGAGAAGCTGGGCGTCAGCTTCCAGCAGGTCCAGAAGTACGAAAAGGGCGTCAATCGTGTCGGCGCGGCCCGTCTGCAGCAGATCGCTTCGGCGCTCGACGTGCCCGTGACCTTCTTCTACGACGGCGACAACAAGGCTCGCGAAGTCGAGAGCCTGCTTTTCCTGGACAGCGCCTTCAGCCTCCGGCTGCTGCGCGCCTACAGCAAGATCAAGGACCAGACGGTACAGCGTCAGCTCGTTTCGCTGATGGAATCGATCGCGGCCAACGAAAGCTGAGCGATCGACGGCCGGGCAGTCGGCCGTCCATCGGATTCGATGTTCGATCCGCCGCGTCGCGGGGGCGCGGCTGGATTGGACGGGACTTCGCCGCGCGCCTGACGCGCGGCTTTTGCTTTTTTGGGCCTCCCTCGGACGGGCCCTACGGATCTTCGTCACTTTCCGTCACTTTTCACGAACCGATCCGGGCCGTCGAACGACCAAATCGAGGGCGGATGGGCCGGGAAGCCTGCGTTTAATCCGACAGCAAGGCCCATGCCCTAGCCTGCCGCCGCCTCGCGAATCGCCGAAAGCCGCGCCCGCGGCACTGCTGCAAGAAGACCATCATGCGAGCGCCCGCCCGGGCCTCGTTTTTCCAAGGGAAGATCAGAAACATGTTGAAGCGCCAAGCCATCGTCGTTGCGGTTGGCCTGCTCGCGAGCGCCTCGGCCCTTGCGCAAACCGAAACCACCGGCCAGCCCGGCCCCGCCAAGCCTGCCACCGCAGCGCCGGCCGGCACGACGCCCGCGACGGCCAATCCGGCCCACACGGCAGCGTCGAAGCCAGCTACAACACCTGCCTCGACGGCGGAGTCACGCTCGGCCGCCGCGCTTGCGCTGTCGCATGAGCCGACCTTCGACGAAGGCTCGGCCCAGCGGATCAAGGACGCCGCACTGAGCTACTCCGACCTCGCCGTGCGCGGCGGCTGGCCCACACTCCCTGCGGACGCGAAATTCGCGGCTGGCACGCAGGGACCCAATGACGAGTTGCTGCGCAAGCGCCTGATCGCCTCCGGCGATCTCGCCGGCGACAAGGCAAGCGGCGCCTTCGACGAGACGCTGGCCGAAGCCGTCAAGCGCTTCCAGGCACGCCATGGTCTCGCCCCGACTGGAACGGTGACGCCGCGCACGATCGCTGCAATGAACGTCCCGGTGCAAAAGCGCATCCGGCAGCTCGAGGCCTCGCTGGAGCGGCTCCAGAACACCAACTTCGGCTTCGGGCAACGCTACGTCGTGGTCAACATCCCCGCGGCCTTTGCCGAGGCCGTCGAGAACGACGTCGTGGTGCGGCGCTATCGCGTGATCGTCGGAAAGACAGAGAAGCCGTCGCCGACACTGACGGCCGAGATCACCGGCGTCGTGCTCAACCCGACCTGGACCGTGCCATCCTCGATCGCCAAGACCGAAATCTCCGCGCATATGCGCAAGGATCCGACCTATTTGTCGCGCATGCACATGGAAGTGCTCGACGGCCACGACAATCCGATCGATCCGCATTCGGTCGACTGGTCGGGCACGCACACGCCGAACTTCACCGTGCGCCAGCAGAACGGCACGTTCAATGCGCTAGGCGCGGTCAAGATCGACATGCCGAACTCCTATTCGGTCTACATGCACGACACCAACCAGCGCAATCTGTTCAGTGACGACTACCGCTTCGATTCCCACGGCTGCTCGCGCGTCGACAATGTCCGCGATCTCGCGGCCTGGCTGCTGAAGGACCAGCCGAAGTGGAATCGCGCCGCGATCGACGCGGAAATTGCCACTGGACAGCATCTCGAGGTCGCCATGGCGAAGAAGGTCCCGGTGGCCTGGATCTATCTGACGGCGTGGATGACCAAGGACCAGACCATCCAGTTCCGCAACGACGTCTACAACCAGGACGAACAGCTCCTGGAGGCCACGGCCGAGGAGACCGCGTTCTTCAGCAATGCCGCCAATCATCCGCTGACCGCGCATATGGCGCAGTAGGCGCCGCACGGCCGCTCAACCAAAATCCGCAAAACAACCCCATGCAAAGTAGCGAGACGGTCGACGATTGATTACTGATTTAGCGAAATTCCCTTGACGCGTCGGGCAAATCAGGGGTAATAGTCGATCATCGCGCAACCTCAAAAAGACAACCGTGGTCCGCTCAGGAATGGGCGCGCCACGGTTGACCTCGCCGCAGCGCCTGCCGCACATTGCCATCCCCAACGCGAGCAGGTGCGCGATGCCAGACGTCTTCCAGACGGACACTTCCTTCGCCGACGGCAAGATCCTCAAATCGTCCGCCGACGGCGTCGGCGTGGTCACCTTCAACAATCCCGACAAGCGCAATGCGATGTCGCTGGAGATGTGGGAGGGATTTGGCCAGGCGCTGACGAGCTTGCGCGACGACGAGGCGGTGCGCATGGTGATCCTGCGCGGCGCCGGCGGCAAGGCTTTCGTATCGGGAGCCGATATCAGCCAGTTCGAGGAGCAGCGCCACAACGCGGCCGCCTCCGAGGACTACGCCAAGCGCAGCGCCGCGCAACGGGCGTTGCTCGCCGGCTACCCCAAGCCGACGATCGCCTGCATCCAGGGATTCTGCCTCGGCGGCGGCATGCAGGTCGCAATGCTCGCCGATATCCGCATCGCCGCGGCAAGCAGCCAGTTCGGAATCCCCGCGGCAAGGCTCGGCATCGCCTATGGCTATGACGGCTTGCGCCACCTCGTCTCGCTGGTCGGTCCGTCCTGGGCGCGACTGCTGATGTACACGGGCATGCGGATCGACGCGGCGGAAGCGCTGCGGATCGGGCTCGTGGAGCGCGTGATCCCCGACGATGAGCTCTGGGGCGAGACCATGGCGATCGCCAAGACGATTTCCGAGAATGCGCCGCTCGCAATCAAGGCCGCCAAGGTCACTATCGCAGAGGTGCTGAAGGACGAAAGTCAGCGCGACATGGACGCGATCAAGCAGGTCGGTACCGCCTGCATGGACAGCGAAGATTTTCGCGAGGGCCGCCGGGCCTTCATGGAAAAGCGCAAGCCGCAGTTCCGGGGGCGGTGACGACTGCCTCTTTGATCGGATTGAGCCGCCGCTAGCGCAGGGCGAATTGGACTCGCGCTCGCTCTACATCCTCCGTCGTTGCGAGCACAGCGAAGCATCCAGTCTGATTTCGCGGGAAGATTCTGGATTGCTTCGCTGCGCTCGCAACAGCAATGACGTCGTGGATACCAGTGAGCGTCACAATCACGGCGTCATCGCCCGACTCGATCGGGCGATCCAGTACGCCGCAGCAGTGTGATGATTCTCGACGTCTCTGGAATACTCGATTCCCCGCATTCGCGGGGAATGACCGCGCGCGTATGAGACGTAGGGCTAAGTCTAGCCGCAATTTGGAACCGCTCGCACATCAGAGTGAACCGATATTCAGGAAGATTAAATTCCTGTCGAGCCCGCTCGCATATTGCAACCAACTGATGGCACGACGGTTCTCTCGGCACCAACGAGGGAGATTGTGATGAAACTCAGGTTTGCTGTACTTGGCCTGGCGGCCATGGGCGGTGTCGCGCTCGCGTCAGGGCAGGCTCTGGCGGCAATGCCAAACGGCATTCCGCAGGCCGATCGTATCGCCAGCGGCCCGGCCGCCAATGTCGATCAGGTGCGCATGGTGTGTAACGCCTGGGGTCGCTGTTGGTGGCGCCCGAACTATTATCACGCCTACGGCTTTTATGGTCCGCGCCGCTTCGGACCTCGCCCATGGGGCTGGGGTCACCGTCACTGGCGCCGCTGGTGAATGATGAAGGGGCCAATGGCCCCTTTTTCTTGTCAAAGCGCCCTGATTAGGACGATTAGAGCGGAGCCTGGCCTAATCGAAGCGAGTTGGACGGAGGCCAGGTCGACAATCTCCTGAAAGCTCACATCAGTTCATCTTCTTGCGGAGCCTTTCCGCGATCTGACGTTGCGATTCAGCGTATTCTTCCACGATCTTTCGCGCTACTTCCGTGAGCTCTGTATTCTCTTGCTCGCTCGGCGGCTTCTTGTCGTCATCATCCATTGGCACTCCTCCTCGCCGCCGTAACGGCACAGGAAGAAAGTCGTTCCTATTGGGCACGAGAGGGATCAGATGCCGCCGTCATGAACGTTCTCCATGTTGCCCCGGGGGCCGACGCAGGAAGACGGTTGCGTTTGATCCAACTCTTGAAATTAATCGCAGGCGATGCGGCGCCTGTGCGCCCGCAGCAGTCCAGCGGCCTATCCGAACCGCGCATTTGACTACGTCGCCCCGGAGCAGTGCTCTCCTGCCAATCGGGATGTGCTATGATCCGGTGAGGGCCTAGGGGACCCGTCGGCATCCTGCTTCGTCATTGTGTGCAACCGGCATGCTCAACAATCCCATCATCGTGCAAAAATTCGGCGGCGTTTGTCTTGAAACACCGGCAAAGATCCGTGCGGTTGCAGGTAGTTTGGCCGATTTGCGCAGCCGTGGTTATCGCGTCGTGGCGATCGTTTCAGCGATGGGTAAGGCCACCGACGACTTGATCAGGATGGCTTATCAGGTAAGCCCGCATCCCAACCGCCGTGAACTGGATATGTTGCTAACGACCGGCGAGCGCATCAGCATGTCCTTAATGAGCATGGCACTGTCCGACCTCGGCGTGCCGGCCATTAGCTTCACCGGCAGTCAGGCCGGAGTGATGACCGACGAATCCCATTCCTCCGCGCGCATTTTAGATGTGCGGCCCAATCGCGTGCTCGAGGAACTCGGTCGCGGACGTATCGTGGTTCTGGCGGGCTTTCAGGGCGTGAATCCGGTGACAAAAGAGATCACCACGCTAGGTCGCGGCGGCAGTGACACCACTGCGGTCGCCATGGCCGCGGCGCTAAAGGCCGAGTGTTGCGAAATTATCAAGGAGGTCGATGGAGTTTGCTCAGCCGATCCACGCATCGTGCCGAATGCAGCGCCATTGCGTCAGCTGGATTTCGGGTGTCTATCCGAAATGTGCTTTTGGGGCGCCAAAGTTCTGCATTTTCGTAGCGTAGAGCTGGCACAAAGCCAAAACGTGGTATTGAGTCTGAAAAAATGGGGCGGCGCCGAATACAGCACGCAAGTGATCAAAGAGGTTGTCGGAATGGAAACGGGAAAAGCCCTGGCAGTCAACTCGATGGCACGCATCGAACATGTAGAGATCGACTCGATGGATCTCAATCAGGGCTTTGAGAAATTCGCCCAACATCTCAAAGAACACGACTTGTCTTGGCCACAACTCCTCGCCTCGGCTTTCGCCGCCGGAAAAACGCGCATTATGCTGTCTAGCGATTCGGAATCGCTCGACACTTTGCTGCGCACGCTCGAGCAGAGCAACGAATTACGTAAACATCGTGAGACCTTAAGCTCGGTGAGCCTCACTTGCTTCGGCGCCGTTTCTTCAGCTTTGCCATTCAAGGCGATTCAGATTCTGCAACAGCACGGAATCATCGTCGACAAGTATGTTCTTTCCCCCCATTCGGTAAATTTGTTCGTTCCTGTGGAGAGCCGGGAGGCCGCAGTCAAGGCTTTGCATTCGCTGATCTAAACAAGCGTCCGCGATGCCACCACTGAGACAGCCCTACGCACATCGCCGAAGGAGGCTTCCCTACGAAGGTGCCCACATCACCGGGCCCCACGGCTGAGCGTCCGCCCAGGCCTTCGCGTCGTCAAGAGTGAGACCTTCTCCGCCGCCCGGTCGGCAACTATAGTCGCAGCCATCCGAAGTTTTCGGGATGGGGGCATTCTCGTCCAATCGATCGTCTTCATCGTATCGCGAAGATGCAAAGCGGGCTGGCTTGGCAACAATTTCTATTCGTCGCGGGACTGCCCCATCATAGAGCCAAGTCCCTGTCGCGACTACTTTGTACGCCTCATCGACCATGTTACGCTCGGAGGAGAACTAGGACATGGACACAATAGAACTTGATGCTCAATTAGGACACATGAAACTTGCGGCCCATCCTTCGAGACGCCCGCTTCGCGGGCTCCTCAGGATGAGGTCTTGTTTCGCGGCGAGTTTAGACCCTCATGGTGAGGAGCCCGCCAAAGCGGGCGTCTCGAACCATGAAGGCCGAGCACTCACAACGCCGCAAGCACCGCTTTCGCGATGGCGGCGGTACCGTTATTGCCGCCGAACTCGATCGGCTTGATGCCGCTCGCATAGACCTTGTCGACCGCGCGCTCGATCTGTTCGCCGGCCTCCGTGGCGCTTTCCAAACCGTGCTTGTCGGCGAGCCAGTCGAGCATCATCGCCGCCGACAGGATCATGCCCGTGGGATTGGCCTTGCCCTGCCCCATGATGTCCGGCGCTGTGCCGTGGCAGGGCTGGAATACGGCATACTTGTCGCCGATGTCGGCCGACGGCGCCATTCCCATGCCGCCGATCAGGCCGGCGGTGAGGTCGGAGAGGATGTCGCCGAACATGTTCTCCATCACCATGACGTCGAAATCCCAGGGTCGCTTCACCAGCATCGCCGAGCAGGCATCGACATAGAGGCGGTCCGCCTTCACTGCGGGGTGGCGCTTGGCCGCCTCGTCGAACATGTCGCGGAAGAAGGCAAACGCCTTGAACACGTTCGCCTTGTCGACGCACGTCAGCCCGCCCGGCTTGCCCCGCGCCTTGCGTCGTTCGGCGAGCCGGAAGGAGAATTCGAACAGACGCTCTGACGTCTTGCGCGTGATGACCAGCGTCTCGCGTGCGTCCTCATGCGTGACGATGCCCTTTCCCATCGACGCAAACAGACCCTCGGTGGACTCACGGATGACGACGAGATCGATGCCGCGCGCATCTGCGCCGACAATCGGGCTCGGCACGCCCGGGATGAGGCGCGCCGGCCGCACGCCGGCATAGAGATCGAAGTGAAAGCGCAACTCGACCTGCGGCATGATCTCGGTGTTATCGGGATAGCGCACCGACGGCAGGCCGCAGGCCCCGAGCAGGATGGCGTCCGCCTCCTCGCACAGCCGGACCGTCGAATCCGGCATCGACTTGCCGGTGGCGAGATAATTGTTGGCGCCGGCCGGCGCCTCGGTCAAGCGGAAGCCGAGCCCTGCCTTCTCGCCGACCTTGCGCAGCACCTCCAGGGCCGGCGCCATGACTTCGGGACCGATGCCGTCACCGGCGAGCACGGCAATGTGGAAGGCGTTGTTTGCGGACATGGGACGTTCCTACTCTCTCATCGTCATGCCCGGGCTTGTCCCGGGCATCCACGTTTCTATGCCGTTTCCTTGGCCGGACGTGGATGGCCAGGTCAAGCCCGGCCATGACGAGCAACAAACAGCGGGCGTCAAGGCGTCAGCACCGTGCGTCCAACCACCGCACCCTGCTGCAATTGCACGAGCGCGTCGTTGGCCTTGTCGAGCGGCAATGGCGTCACCGGGATCGGCGGCACTTTCCTTGACCGAACAAGGTCGAGCAATTCCTGCGTCTCGCGCAAATTGCCGACATAGCTGCCCTGGATCGTCACCGCCTTGATCGGGATCAGCGGCAGCGCCCAGGTGGCGCCGCCGCCGAACAGGCCGACGATGACGAGCTTGCCGCCCTTGGTCAGGCAGTCGAAGCCGAGCTGCGTAGTGGCGGCGTTGCCGACGAGATCGATCACCGCCCGGATCGGGCCGCCAGCCTTCCTGGCGAGCTGCTCCAACGCGTCCGGCGCCTTGGGATCGACGGTGGCGAGCGCGCCGACCTTCTCGGCCGCCTCGCGCTTCTTCGCATCGATATCGACCATGATCGCGCCCTTGCCGCCCATCGCCTTGAGCAGCGACAGCGCCATCAGGCCGAGGCCGCCGGCGCCGAACATCACGATCGGCGTGTCGAAATACTGCTCGACCTTCTTCAGCGCGCTGTAGGTGGTAACGCCCGAGCAGGCGTAGGGCGCGGTGGTCGCTGGATCGAGTCCCCTGAGATCGAGAAGGTAACGCGGATGCGGAACCAGCATGTGATCGGCATAGCCGCCGTCGCAATAGACGCCGATCGAGCGCGGCGTCAGGCACATGTTCTCGTCACCGGAAAGACACGCCGCGCATTTGCCGCAGCCGATCCAGGGATAGACGAGACCAACATCGCCCTTGTTCAGGTCCCCCTGATCTGACGGCTTCACGTCGGGACCAAAGGCCAGGATCTCTCCGACGGTCTCATGGCCCATCGTCAAGGGCAGCGCGATGCCGCGGTCCTTCAACGACAACGGCTTGCGGCCATGACCGAGATCATAGCCGCCTTCCCAGATGTGCAGGTCGCTATGGCAGACGCCGGCCGCCTTTACCTTGATCAGCACCTGCGTGCCCGAGGGCTGCGGCGTCGGCTCATCGAATTCCTTCAACGGCGCTTTGAAATCGGCGACCTTGAAGCTCTTCATGGCGTATCTCCCGCCCACTTCTTGTTTCGAGCGTCACCATGCCATGTCCGGCGTTGCAAAACAAACGGCGCCGTCGCGAGGTTACGTCAACGGATGATGGCAAGCCGCGAGCTGGCCCGGCGCGACCTCGCGCAGCTCCGGCATCTCCGCTGCGCATCGCTGATCCGCGCGCGGACAGCGGGTGCGGAAGCGGCAACCGGACGGCGGCGCGATCGGCGATGGCGGCTCACCCGCGGCGACGCTTTCCGCTGGCCGCATGTCGGGATCGGGAACCGGAATGGCCGCAAGCAGCAGTGCTGTGTAGGGATGCGCGGGCTTTGCGAACAATTGCTCTGATGGTCCGACCTCGCAGAGGCGTCCGAGATACATCACGGCGACCCGGTCGCTGACGGCTTTGACCACCGCCAGATCGTGCGCGATGAACAGCAGCGTGAGGCCGAACCGCGCCTTCATCTCCTCCAGCAGATTGAGGATCTGCGCGCGGATCGAGACGTCGAGCGCCGAGACAGGTTCGTCGCAAACGATGAATTCGGGATTGAGCACCAGCGACCGCGCAATCGAGATGCGCTGGCACTGCCCGCCGGAGAATTCATGCGGCAGGCGGCCGACCACGAGATCGGGATCGAGGCCGACCGCGGCCAGGACCTCGTGGACGAGCTGCCTGCGCTTCTCCGCATCCTTGATGCCGGCTATGATCAGCGGCTCTGCGACGATGTCGCCGATGCGCCGGCGCGGATTGAGCGAGGCGATCGGATCCTGGAAGATGAGCTGGACGCGACGCCGCATCTTGCGCAGCGGCTCGCCCTGCATGGCCGTCAGGTCCTCGCCGTCGAACAGCACGCGGCCGGACGTTGCGCGGCGCAGTTGCAGCACCGCGCGCCCAAGCGTCGACTTGCCGCAGCCGGATTCGCCGACCAGCCCCACCGTCTCGCCGCGCGCGACCTCGAGGCTGACGCCGGAGACCGCATGCACGGTCTTGTTGCCGAGGCCATATTCGACGACCAGATTGTCCACTTTCAGCAGCGGCTCGTCGGACTGCGCGTCGTTGGCGACCTGCATCATGCGTCAAGACCTTCGGCCATCTGGATCGGATGGAAGCAGGCGTAGAGGTGTCCAGGCATTTCGGCGCCTGTCAGTTCCGGCTTCGCCTGGTGGCAGCGGCCGGCGGCATAGCGGCAGCGCGGCGCGAAGGAGCAGCCCGGCAACGGCCGGGTCGGATCGGGCGGGCGGCCGGAGATCGCCGGCAGCGGCGTATGCGGCGCGGTTTCGAGCTTCGGGATCGCGGCCAGCAGCGCCTCGGTATAGGGCATGTGCATCCGCTTGAAGAGCGCAGGCGTCGGCGCGCGCTCGACAACCCTGCCCGCATACATCACTGCAACCTCGTCGGCACGGCCTGCGACGACACCGAGATCATGGGTGATCAGAATCATCGCCATGTGGCGGCGGCGCTGCTCGCGCGCCAGGAGATCGAGGATCTGCGCCTGGATGGTCACGTCCAGCGCCGTCGTCGGCTCGTCAGCGATCAGGAGTTTTGGCTCGCAGGACAGCGCGATGGCAATCGCGATGCGCTGGCGCATGCCACCGGAGCATTGATGCGGATATTGCGCGAGCCGCTGCTCCGGCGCCGGGATGCCGACGGCCGCGAGCAGCTCGATGCTGCGCTTTCGCGCAGCCGGCGAATCGAACTCGAGGTGCTCCTGGATCGTCTCCATCAGTTGCGTGCCGATGGTCAGTACAGGGTTGAGCGAGGTCATCGGATCCTGGAACACGACCGCGACATCGCGCCCGCGCAGCCGCCGCAAGCTCTCCGCATCGAGCCGCACCAGATCCTGGCCGTCGAACATGACGCGCCCGGTGAGCTTCGCCTTCTTCGGCAGGAGCTGGAGGATGGCGCGCGACAGCATGGTCTTGCCGCAGCCGGACTCGCCGACAATACCAAGAGTGCGGCCCGCCTCCAGCGCAAGATCGACATGATCCACCGCACGCAGATTGCCGCGTGGTGTCGGCAGCTCGACCGCAACGTCCTCGATCGACAATAGCGGCACGCTCACAGCGCCCCCTGACGCGGGTCCGTGAGTGCCCGCAGGGTGTCGCCGACCAGGTTGAAGGCCAGGACGGTGAGGAACAGCGCGGTTGCCGGCAGGAAGGCGAGCCGCGGCGCGATATCGAGACTTTCGCGCCCCTCCCCGATCATGCTGCCCCAGCTCGCCATTGGCGGCGGCACGCCTAATCCCAGGAACGACAGCGCGCCCTCGACCACGATGGTCACGGCGACGGCGAGCAGGAAGAACGCGAGCAGTGGCAAGATGACGTTGGGCAACAGCTCCCGCAGCAGGATGCGCGCATGCGTGGCGCCGAGCGCCTCGGCCGCGATCACGAATTCGCGGCGCGCCAGCGTCAGCGTGGAGGCACGCGCCACCCGCATGAAGGCGGGAATGCCGAGCACACCCAGAATGAAGGTGAGATTGGGGATCGACTGGCCGAGATAGGCGGTCACCGCGAGCGCAAAGACCAGCGGCGGAAAGGCGAGCAGCACGTCCATGCTGCCGACCACCAGCGTCTCGAAGCGGCCGCGGAAGTAACCGGCGAGCAGGCCGAGCGCGCCGCCGACGGTGAGGCCGATCATCGGCGCAAACAGCCCGACCGTCAGCGAGACGCGTGCGCCGAAGACCAGACGCGCGAGCTCGTCGCGGCCGAGGCCGTCGGTTCCGAGCCAGTGCTCGGCCGAGAACGCGGCTCTGCGTTCCAGCATGTCCATGTCCACGGGGCTTTGCAGCGGCAACAGCGGCGCCAGGATCGCGAGCGCAAAGACCAGGGCAAGCCAGGCGACCGCCAGCCAGAACAACAGGCCGAGTCGTCGCTTGCGGCGCACCGGCTCGGACGCTGCCTCATCCCGGAGCGAGAGCTCAAGCGTAGCCATGGCGGATCCTGGGATCGAGGACGGCGTAGAGCATGTCGACGATGAAGTTCACGATGACGAAGCCGGATGCGACCAGCAGCACCACGCCCTGGAGGATTATGAGGTCCCGGGTGTAGATCGCGCCGACCAGGAGCCGACCCAAGCCCGGCAGTGCAAAGATCGATTCCACGATCAGCGTGCCGCCGATCAGGCGGCCGATATTGATGCCGGTCACGGTCACCAGCGTCAGCGACGAGGGCTTTAGCGCATGCACGAACAGGATACGCGACGGCTTCAGGCCTTTGGCCTTGGCGAGCGCGATGTAGTCCTCCTGCAATGTGGCGATCATGTCTGAGCGCAGCACGCGCATGATGCCCGGCCATTCGGCGAGCGCCAGCGTCAGCGCCGGCAGAACGAAGAAACGCAGATTGGCGAGCGGGTCCTCGGTGAACGGCACGTAGCCGGTCGCCGGCAGCCAGTGCAGCTCCACCGCGAACAGGTAGATCAGGAGGATCGCCGACAGGAACGACGGCAACGACAGCATGGCGAACGCGCCGCCGGTCATGAAGCGGTCGAACGGGCCGCCGGCGCGCGCGGCGCAGACGATCGCAAGCGGCACACCGATCAACAGTCCCAGAAATTCGGCGAGCAGCATCAGCTCGATCGAGACCGGCACCCGCTCGGCGACCGCCTGGAGCACCGTCTGCCCGGTGCGGAAGGAGCGGCCAAGATCGCCCTGAAGCACGTGGCCGAGCCAGCTCAGATATCGCCACCACAGCGGCTGATCGAGCCCCATGTCATGGCGAAGCGCTGCGACCTTCTCCGGCGTCGCCTGGTCACCAAGGATGACGTAAGCGAGATCGCCAGGCAGAAGCGAGGCGATCAGGAAAGTGAGCAGCGAGACGGCAGCCAGGACCGGCAGGAGATGAACGAGGCGCCGAATGACGAAGGCGAGCATTTGCGCTCAGTCCAGCCAGGTGTCCGAAACGTCGATCACGCCGTTATAGATTTTCGGAAAGCCTTTCAGCTTTGCGCTCGAGAGCGCGTAATAGGTGTTCTGGAAGGTCCAGAACCAGATCGCCTCCTTGTTGATCAGACGGCTGATCGCGCAATAGTCCTCGATGCGCTTATCGGTATCTGCGGTGACGCGCGCATGGTCGAGCAGCCGGTCCAGCTCCGGATCGGAAAAATTGGCGAGCGCGAGCGGGCTGCCGCTGTGGAAGTTTGCGTACATCTGCGGATCGGGATCGGCGAGGTCGACGATGCGCCACGGCGTCAACTGGAATTGACGCATGAAGGCGCGCGGTGGGATGGTCGCCTGGTCGACCTGTTCGATCTCCATATTGGCGCCGACCCGTTTCCAGAATTGCTGGAGCACCTGGCCGATCATGCGGCCGCGCGGCGTCGCAGTGGCCAACATCTTGAAGTCGACCGGCTTGCCGTAGTCCTTGAGCAGCGCCTTGGCCTTCTCGACGTCGAAAGGCAGCGCGCCGTCATCCTTGCATTTCACCCAGGAGCCGTCGCCGTAAGGGTTACTCGCCGGCCGGCTCAGGCCGTTGCTGATCGCCTGCGACATCTTCGGCCGGTCGATCGCCATCACCAGCGCCTGCCGCACGCGGACGTCGTCGAAGGGAGCGGCCTTGGTATTGAAGGCGGAGACCTGCGCGCCCGACCCCTTGTAGGTGTGCACGGTCAGCTTGGGGTCCTTCTGCGCCTTCATGATGTTGTCGGCGTCGTACTCGTCGTCCCAGATGATGTCGGCTTCGCCCGATTGCAGCGAGGCGAACCGCGACTGCGCATCCGGCAGCGGCTTCAGGATAATGCGATCGAGATAGGGATGGCCCTTGTTCCAGTAGTCCGGGTTCTTCTCCAGCACCATGCGATCGCCCGCAGTCCATGATTTCAGGATGTAGGGACCGGTGCCGACGGGATTGCGGTTATAGTCGTCGCCCTTGGTTTTCCACGCGGTCGGCGAATGCACGACGTTGTTCTGACTCTGGATGCTGATCACCGCCGGCAGATTCACGGAAGGATCGGTGAGGTTATAGACGATGGTGTATTCGTCAGGCGCCAGCACCTCCTTGACGTTGGTGATGTAGAAGGCGCAGCGGCACTTGTTGGCGGGATTCTTCTGCCGGTCGAAGTTTTCCTTGAAGGCCTGCGCGTTGAACGGCGTGCCGTCGTGGAACTTCACGCCCTGGCGCAGCTTGAAGGTCCAGCTCTTGTAGTCTTCGGAATGGGTCCAGGACACAGCGAGCTTTGGCGCGGCCTCGCCCTTGTCGTCGAGCGTTGTCAGCGTGTCGAAGATCGCCGCCGCTGCGGTGAAGGTCGAGGTGTCGTAGACGCCGACCTTGAGCGGATCGAAGCCTGGAATATCCAGCTCCTGGCCCATCGTGATGCTACCGCCGGATTTTTGCGCGAGCGCGGGCTGCACCAGCGGAACAATGGCGAATGCCGTGACAAGGAAAATCGGCGCGAGGCTGCGCGCCGCGGCAACTGCGTACGTCATTGTTCCCTCCCGAGATCTTCGTCCGATGTTTCGGATCGCTCGTGACGTCAGGCGAGATTGGCGAGAATCGCTGCCCTCGGCAAGAGGAACGCGTGCAAGCTGCTACGACGCAGACTTCACTTGACGATGCGAAAGTGCGCGGCCTTCGCTCACGTTTTGCCTGACGGAATTAACTCTTCGCGCGAGCGATTGCCTCCAGCAGAGCGTCCGTGTGCTCGCCCAGCGCTGCGATGCGCTTGCCGGGCGTCGTGTCCGCGCCCGACATCCGGAACGGCAGATTGAGCACCTGGAAGGAGCCACCCTCGTCTTCCACGTCCGACAGCGCCTGGCGATGCATGAGCTGCGGATCGCACAACGCCTCGGCGACGGTGCGATAGGCCGAGGCCGGCACGCCCTCGGCGCCGAGCTCTGTGAGACATTGCTCCGTCGTGATCTGCCGCGACCAGGCTTCGACGCCGTCCATCAGGTCAGCCCAGTTGTCGCGCCGCACGCCATAGGTGCAGAAGCGGGAATCGGAAATCCAGTCCCGCCGGCCGATCACCTTCATCAAAGACTGAAAGGTCTTCTCGCTCGCGATGGTGATCATGACGTAGCCATCGGCCGTCTCGGTCGGACCGAACATCGGACGCGGCGGCGGCTTCACCTCGAATTGCGAGCTCTGCAGCTCTATCACCGTGAGCGTCAGCATCGACTCCAGCATCGAGACGTCGATGTGCTGGCCAACGCCCGTGAGGATGCGCTGGTATAGCGCCGACGCAATCGCGCCGAAGCCATAGGTTCCGGTGACGACGTCGGCATGATAGATTCCGCAATAATCGGGGCGGTTGCGGCCGGGCTGGTAGGCGAGATGCGCCATGTCGTAGCCGGATGCTGCGTGGATCACCGGCGCATAGGCTGGCAACTCCGCCGACGGGCCGGTCTGCCCGTAGCCCGAGATGGAGCAGTAGATCAGCCTCGGATTGAACGGGCGGAGCGTATCGTAATCGAGCCTCAGGCGGCGCATCACGCCGGGTCGGAAATTCTCGACCAGGATGTCGGCGGTGGCGACGAGGCGCCGCTCCTCCGACTTCAGGTCGAGCACCACACTTTTCTTGCCGACATTGAGCTGGCCGAACACGGTGCTACAGCCGTTGCGCACCGGCGGGCGCGTCCGCATCGTCTCGCCGCCGTCGGGCTCGATCTTGATGACTTCGGCGCCCATGTCGGCGAGCATCCGCGCGCAATGGGGACCGGCGATGGTGGTCGAAAAATCCAGCACCCGCAGGCCGGCAAAGGCCTTTGTCGTCGTCCCCTCATGCTTGTCTGCTAGCTGCATCCCCGGAGTCCCCCTTTAGGAACCACGCGCGTTCTTGCCTGTTGATGCGCCGACCCTAGATGGCAGCGGCCCGGTAGGAAAGTCTTTACCCGAACGGCAGCTTCCAGGGGCGGGCTTGGAATTCCGAGGGCAACTGGACCCGATCTTGCATAGCAGCAAACGGGCTCGGAAGAGGGCAGCTGTTCTTGAGGGTCTTATTCGTCACGACAGAGATGGACGATTTTGTCCGCGTCGGCGGACTCGGCGCCGTTTCTGCTGCACTCCCGAGAGCGCTGCGCCCCTTCGCCGATATCCGGATCATGCTGCCCGGCTATCGCGACATCATCGAACAACTCACGCATATTCAGATCGTTGGCCGCTGTCCGGCGTTGGCGGAGATGCCGGCCTGCACGCTGGGCCGGGCCGCGACGCGCGACGGCCTACCGGTCTATGTGCTGCTCTGCTCGCAGCTCTACGACCGTCCCGGCAATCCCTATGGCGACGAAACCGGGCGCGACTGGCCCGACAACGACATCCGTTTTGCGCGCTTGGCGTCGGCAGCCGCTGAACTTGCGACGGGCAACCTGGACAAGAATTGGGCAGCAGACCTGATCCATGCCAATGACTGGCAGGCTTCGCTCGTGCCGGCCTATCTGGCCTGGCGCGGCTCGAAGCTGCCGTCGATCCTGACCATCCACAATCTCGCTTATCAGGGACTCTTTCCGAAAGACGCGCTGCGGCGGATCGGCGCACCCGAGAGCTCCTTCCACATTGACGGCATCGAGTTCTACGATCAATTGTCCTTCCTGAAGGCGGGCCTCGTCTACGCCTCGCACCTGACGACCGTGAGCGCGACCTATGCGCGCGAGATCACCACGTCGGAATTCGGCTGTGGCCTGGAAGGCCTGTTGCGCATCCGCGCCGAGGCAGCCGAGCTCACCGGCATCCTGAACGGAATAGATGAGAGCTGGGACCCCCGTTACTGCGCGCAGCTCGCCCAGCAATTCGGTGCCGGCGACTGGGCCGGCAAACGGGCCAACGCGGACTATGTGCGCAAGCAATTCGGCCTCGCGGTGTCGCGCGGGCCGATGTTCGGCATCGTGGCGCGGCTCGTCCATCAGAAGGGCATCGATCTCGTGCTATCCGCGGCCGACGAGATCATCGATGCCGGCGGGCAGATCGTCGTCACCGGTTCCGGCGAGCCGGCGCTCGAGCAAGCCCTGATCAACGCCCATCGCAGGCGGCCAGATGCGATCGGCGTCGCGATCGGCTTCAACGACGCGCAGGCGCGGCGCATCTTTGCCGGCAGCGATTTCACGCTGATGCCATCGCGGTTCGAGCCCTGCGGGCTCAGCCAGATGTACGCCCAGCGCTTCGGCTCGCTGCCGATCGGCCATCAGACCGGAGGGCTTGCCGAAACCATCACCGACGGCGAGACCGGCTTCCTGTTCGCGCAGCCCTCTTACGAATCCTTCCTCGGCGGCGTTCGTCGGGCTTTCTCGACCTTCATGGCCCAGGAGCGTCTCGACTCCATGCGCCCCACCGCCATGTCGCGGTCGTTTAGCTGGAACATCTCGGCTGCATGTTACAGCGCGCTGTATCGCAAGATCGCGTCGGCCTGAGGCGGCTTCATCCGATCGAAGACCGTCCGATCCAGGCCCTGTTGAGGCATCGCGTCATCCAACCGGGTTTTGGCCTCCCGCGCAGCCGCGCTTGGGCTTCCTGATACGGACCGACATAGCGCAGGCGGGCCGGCAGCCGGGGGTAGATGTGTCGTATCCACTTGAGCGCGCGGTCCGCCGCCCTGTCGTCGGCTTCGTCACAAGCCAACCCAAAACCCGCGACCAGTTGTTCGGGCAACATCCGGACTGTCAGTGCCCGGTACCATTTGGGTGGCCGTAGCCAGGATCGTCCGACGCCCCCGAGAATTTGACCGGCCACCTCGCGCGCCGCGGTGCCGACGGTCAAAACCTCCGAGCGGGTCATGGCTTCAATGTAGGCGCGAAAGGATTGCCAATCCGCCGGCAGGTCGCTCGGGGTCAGCCCGAACATCGCTGCGAACAGCCGGCATTCGGCCCAGTATCGCTCGCGCTCGTCGGCCGAGAACGGCGGGAAGACAAGGTCGTGCGCCATGACCGCGCTCTCGACGAGCGTGGCGTGAACCCAGCGCAGCGCCGCGACTTCATTGGCACAGTAGTGCGAATTCGCTTCAAACGACCCGATGGCATCCGGCAAGCGGCCGACGATCATGGCGTGACGGCGATGCAGCTTGCGGGAAGCCGTCAGCGCCTGATCGAGCGAGCCGAATACCATCGTAAACATGACATCGAAGGTTCGATGGAAGCGACCGATCGGATCGGCGAGCGTCCTGGAGTGCTCGGCAATGGCGGCAGCGACCCATGGATGGGCCAGTTGAAGCAGCAGCGCACGGCCGGCTCCGAGAAAGATCACGGCCTCTCGGTCAATTCGCCAGGTCAGTGAGGCCGGTCCAAAAATACCCGCCGTCGATCCAGCTGCCTTGCTCCTGATATGATCGAGCGCAGACTCCAGGTCGTTCTCGGAAATCACTTTGCAACATCCGCTTGGGGCCAATTGCGAAGGTCACGCGGATGAGCTGAATGGACTGCCCCGCGCTACTCCGCTGCGACCGGCAGGATATCAGGATTATCGTGCAACACCACTGCGCACGATGCCGCCGCGCGATCTGCGATCCTGACGTTTGCGCTCCGAAGCGATGCCTAGCGCTTCACTTCTGCCAAATCAGGCTGCGTCTCCTGCGGCGGTTCGTCATCTGCGATGGCGCGCCAGGCTGCGCCGTCGAGATCATCATACTGGCCGCTCTTGAGCGACCAGAGAAAGGCGACGAGGCCGGCAAGTCCGAGCCCCAGCGCCAGAGGGACGAGGATGATCAGGACTTCCATGATGCAATCCCCCGTGAGGCGCTGCGCGCGCGCAGCGCGTTCAGCATGACCAGGATGGACGATCCGCTCATCGCGGCCGCCGCGATCAACGGCGTCACGACGCCGCTGATGGCAATCGGCACCGCCAGGATGTTGTAGCCGATCGCGAGCCAGAGATTCTGCCGCATCAGATGCAGCGCCTTTCGCGCGTGGTCGACGGCGGTCACGACCGGCGCGAGCGGCTTGCCGAGGAAGACGAGGTCCGCGGTCGCCTGGCTGAGATGCGCGGCCGAGATCGGCGACATCGAGACATGGGCTGCCGCCAGCGAGGGCGCATCGTTCATGCCGTCGCCGACCATCAGCACGCGGGTGCCACGTCGCTTGAGCTCCTCGATCCGCGCGATCTTGTCGGCCGGCGTGACACCGGCGCGCCACTCGGGAATCCCGAGCGCATCTGCCGCCGCCTTCACCGCCCGCTCACGGTCGCCAGAGAGGATCTCGACACCGAGATTGCGGGCCTTCAGCGCCCCAATCACCGTGACCGCATCCGGACGCAGGGCCTGCCGCACCATGAAAATGAACTTTTCCGCCCCCCTGCTGAAGGCGACGATGGACGCTTCCGGGTCGAGATCGGCGCCGCTCTTCACGAGTTCCTCGGCACCGCAAAAAGACGGCCGGCCAAGGCGGATCTCGATGCCGTTGATGCTTGCGCGCACCCCCTGCCCGGCTTCCTCGACCGCGCCGACGATCGGCGATTTGGCGCGGGCAGCCTGCACCACCGCGGCCGCGACGGGATGATGGCTCGACAGCGCGAGCTGCCCGGCGAGCGCCAGGATATCGGCAGGGATCGCCGCCGCATTGACCACGTCGAGATCCGGCAATGTCAGGGTGCCGGTCTTGTCGAAGATGATGTGATCGGCCTCCGCCAGCCGCTCGATCGCGTCACCTGCGTTGAGCAGCACACCGGATTTGAACATCGCGCCCGAGGCCACCGTCTGCACCGTCGGGATCGCAAGTCCGAGCGCGCAAGGGCAGGTGATGATCAGCACGGCGACGCCGGTGACGATCGCGTCGTGCCAGCCTGCACCGGCCAGCACCCAGCCGAGGATGGTGAGGAGCGCGGTCGCATGCACCACGGGCGCATAGAGGCGCGAGGCACGGTCGGCGAGCCGCCGATAGCGCGAGCGCGCCTGGAGCGCGTTGTCGAGCAGGCGCGTGATCTCCGCGAGCAACGTCGCTTCCGACGCGGCCGAAACCCGCACCCGCAAGGCGCCGGAGACATTCATCGAGCCGGCATAGACCGGCGTGCCTCTGTCAGCCGTGACGTAAAGCGTCTCGCCGGTGATCAGACTCTGGTCGATCTCCGAACGACCCTCGATTACGGTGCCGTCGACAGCGCAGCGTTCGCCGGGTCGCAGCAGCACGATGTCGCCTGGATTGATCGCGGCGACCGGCACCTGCGAGATCTCGTCAGGGCCGACGAACTTTGCCGCAGTCTCGGCCTTCAGCGCCGCCAGATTGCCGGCGACCGCACGCGTCCGCCGGCGCATGTTCTGGTCGAGAAAGCGGCCGACCAGGAGAAAAGTCAGCAGCATGATCGCAGCGTCGAAATAGGCGTGCTCGGCATGATGGATGGTCTCGACCACGGACATGCCGAGTGCGAGGATCACCCCGATCGAGATCGGGACGTCCATGTTGGTGGTCTTCGCCGACACCGCGCGCCAGGCCGAGCGGAAGAACGGCTGGCCGGCATAGGCCGCGGCCGGCAGCGCGATCAGTGCCGACAGCCAGTGGAAGAAATCGCGCTGCTCGGGCAGCATATCGCTGACATTGCCGGACCACACCGGGATCGACAGCATCATCACGTTCATGGTCGCGAACGCTGCAACGCCGAGGCAACGAAGCAGGAAGCGCGACTCCGCGACCTCGGTCGCCTCCGCGCTTGCCGTCTCGTAAGGATAGGCCCTGTAGCCGAGTTCTTCGAGCCGATCGATGAAGCGCGCAGGATCGAGCGTGCCCTCCTTCCATTCCAGCGCGACGCGGCGGTCGGTGAGGTTCACCCGCGCCAGCGTCACGTCGGGAATGGCGGAGAGACCGCGCTCGATCTTCGCCATGCAGCCGGCGCAGTGCACGCCCTCGACCGCGAGATCGATGTGCTGGAGCCCGTCACCCGCAGCACGAACATAATGGGAGAAATCGCGCGAGAGCTGCATGAGAACTTCCTTCAGTTCAGGATCACGCGATTGCGCGACGTGAACATTCGCTCGCCGCGCGCATCGCCCTCGAGCACGAGATCCCACTGGCCGGGTGCGACGGCGGTCGCGTTGCCGCCATAGACTCCGATGCCGATCTCGGCGAGCTCCACGGACAGGTCGGCGCGCTTGTCGGTCGGCCGCTCCAGTCGCCCTGAGAATTTCAGACCGGTGACCGGGCGGCCGGTGGCATCCCGGGCCTCGATCCGCACCGTCGCGCCGCCATCGGCGCTGCGCTGGATCTTCGCGTCGACCTGCCATTTCCGCTCCGCCTGGCCCCGCGCCGCCGCGATCTCCCTCTCGTAGGTGAGACCGGCAGCATAGGGACTGTCGACGTCGGTGCCGGGGAGCGTCGCGATCGCAAGCTTCATCATGGTGGCGTTGACGCCGATTACGACGCCGAAAAACGCAACCAGAATGATGAGGACCGTGGTCCCGGTCAGTGGCTTCGGTGCGGCGGATGCCATGGCGAACTCCAAACGATGTTCTCAGGGCGCGACGAAATTGTCGGTGGCGGAGGCGACCTCGCCGAGCCCGATATCGGTGACGTGGAAATGGACCGGGATCGATTTCTCCGGATTGCTCTCGGCCGGCGCCGTCACCAGCAGCCGCAATTCCGCGGTCTGGTCGCGACCGATCACGACCATCGGCCGGTCCGGCGTGACGGAATCGACGCCGACGACATGGACCTTCGCATTCACCGGCCCGTCGACGTCAATCGCGATGACGCGGTCGAAGCCGCGCTTGTTGAGCAGCCGGACCGTGTAGGCGTTGCGAATCGAGCCGTCGCTCAGCTTGACGGCGATCGGGTTGCGGTCGTGCAGTACGTTGACGTCGAGCAGGCTGCGGGTCAGCAGCGCATAGAGCATGATGCCGCCGATGACCGCGATGATCGCGCTGTAGACGGTGGTGCGGGGCCGCACGATGCGATAGATCGGTGGCTTGCCTTCCTGGCGGCGCTGGATGTTGATGTCGTTGTCATAGGCGATCAGTCGGGTTGGCCGGCCGATCTTGGTCATCACGGCATCGCAGGCATCGATGCACAGGCCGCACTGGATGCATTCCATCTGCGGCCCGTTGCGGATGTCGATGCCGGTCGGGCAAACCGCGACGCACTGGTAGCAATCGACGCAGTCGCCGACTTGCTCGCCGAGCGCACGCAGCTCGGCGGCCTTCTTGACCGACGTGCGCTTCTCGCCGCGGTCGTAGCGGTAGGTGACGTTGAGCGCCCATTCATCGGTGAGCGCGGCCTGGATGCGCGGCCAGGGGCACATATAGGTGCAGACCTGCTCGCGCATGTAGCCGGCGAGCAGATAAGTCGTCGCGGTGAGGATGCAGATCCAGATATAGGCGATCATCGGCGCCTGAAACGTGACGAGCTGCTTCACCAGCGTTGGCGCATCGTTGAAATAGAGCACCCAGGCGCCGCCGGTCCACCAGGCGATCAGCAGCCAGATCGAATGCTTGAGCACGATCTCTGAAATGCGCTCGAGCTTCATCGGATCGGACGAGGCGTCCTTCTTCATGCGCTCGCGCCGATCGCCCTCGATCAGCCGCTCGACGGCGTAAAACAGGTCGGTCCAGACGGTCTGCGGACATAGGTAGCCGCACCAGATGCGGCCGCCGATGGAGTTCATCAGGAACAGCGCCACCGCGGCGACGATCAGCAGGCCGGTAAAGTAGTAGACTTCCTGCGGCCACAGCTCGATGAAGAAGAAGTAGAAGCGGCTGTTGGGCAGATCGATCAGCACGGCCTGGCTCGGGGCGCCCAGGCCGCGGTTCCAGCGCACGAACGGCAGGAAATAGTAGACGCCGAGGCAGAATGCCATCAGCCCCCATTTGGTCCGGCGGAACGTGCCCGAGACGCTTTGGGGGTAGACTTTCTTGCGGGAGGCGTAGAGCGGCCCGTAATCATCTTCCTGTGCGAGCTCGTTCGGGTTCACGGCCATGCTCATCGCTGAATCCGTTTGCAGGTACGATTGAACCTAGATCGAACTCCGACCGTGCAGTTGATCCAGCTCAAACGGGGGCGGGTTTCCCCGCCCCGTCTTTGCCTTCGCCGCGACGTTACTTGCCGCCGCCGAGCGAGTGGACGTAGACCGCCATCGCCTTGAGGGTAGCGGGATCGAGCCGTCCGTCCCACGCCGGCATGACACCGGAGCGGCCCTGGCTGATGGTCTCGATCAGGGTCGCCTCGTCCGAGCCGTAGAGCCAGATCTTGTCGGTCAGGTTGGGCGCGCCCATCTCCTGATTGCCCTTGCCTCCGTCGCCATGACAGGCGACGCAATTCTCAGTGAAGATCTTTTCGCCCTTGGCGGCGTCATAGCCCGGCCGGGTCGACAGGCCCGACAGCGAGCGGACGTAGTTGGCGACCGTGACGATCTCGTCGGGCTTCAGCACGCCATCCTTGCCGAAGGCGAGCATCTGCCCCTCATGGGTCTTGGCGTGACCGGACCGCGCGCCGAACTGGATGGTCTGCATGATCTGGTCGAGCGTGCCGCCCCACAGCCAGTCGTCGTCGTTGAGATTCGGGAAGCCCTTTGCGCCGGCTGCGCCGCTGCCGTGGCATGGCGCGCAATTGTCGCCGAATACGACCCTGCCCTTGGCACGCGCCAGTGCCAGCAGCGCCGGATCCTTCTCGATGTCAGCGAGGGGAGCGGCCGCCAGCGCCGCCATCTTCTCGCCGCGGGCGGCCTCGAGATTGGCGAGCTCCACCGCGAGGCTGGCGCGCGTCGAATAGCCGAGCAGGCCGGTGGTATTGCTCGAAATCAATGGCCAGGCCGGATAGACGATCCAGTAGCCGATCGCCCAGACGATGGTGAGGTAGAACGTCACCAGCCACCAGCGCGGCAGCGGCGTGTTCAGCTCCTTGATGCCATCCCATTGGTGTCCGGTCGTGGTCTTGCCGGAGACGCTGTCGAATTCACCGTGGTCGGTCATGATCCCTCACTCCTCGCGCAACGGCAGTCGCGCCGCCTCGTCGAAGGCGGCCTTGTTGCGCGGCCAGAATGCGTAGGCGACGATCGCGAGGAAGATCGCGACGAAGGCCGGCGTCCAGATCGTCGTCACGAGATCGGATGCAAAGTTATGGACTGTCAGAATTGCTTTCATCGTTCATGCCTTCTCAGCGGAGATTGGCTTTCTCGTTGTAGAGCTTGAAGTCGACGAGCGTGCCGAGCATCTGCAGGTAGGCGATCAGCGCGTCCATCTCGGTCGGGGTGCCCGGCTTGCCGTCGAAGTTGCGCACCACCGCCTTGGCGTAGCGCTTGGTGAAGGCATCGCTGCCGGCATTATCCGGATCGGCCTGCGCCTTCAGGTCGTTGGCCGCATTGGCGATCTGGTCGTCGCTGTAGGGCACGCCGACGGCCTTGAGCGTTCGCATGTGATCGGCAATCGTGGCGAGATCGACTTCGTTCTCGGCCAGGAACGGATAACCCGGCATCACCGACTGCGGCACGATGGCGCGCGGGTTGGTCAGATGGGTCACGTGCCAGTCGTCGGAATATTTGGCGCCGACGCGGGCAAGATCCGGTCCTGTGCGCTTGGAGCCCCACTGGAACGGGTGGTCGTACATGCTCTCGGCGGCGAGCGAGAAGTGACCGTAGCGCTCGACCTCGTCGCGCAAGGGACGGATCATCTGCGAGTGGCAGAGATAGCAGCCCTCGCGGACGTAGATGTTGCGGCCGGCGAGCTCGAGCGGCGTATAGGGCCGCACGCCGTCGACCACCTCGATCGTGCTCTTGAGGTAGAACAGCGGCGCGATCTCGACGAGACCGCCGATCGAGATCACCAGCAGGATGCCGACGACCAGGACGATCGAGTTCTTTTCGAAGATTTGGTGGCGTGTCCAGAATGACATTGCTGAGCTCCTCATTCCGCCGGCTGAAGAGCGACGGGCATCTGCACTTCCGCCTCGCCGACGCGCACGGTCATCCAGAGATTGTAGGCCATGATCAGCGCGCCGATCAGGAACAACCCTCCGCCGGCCGCGCGGATGATGTAGAAGGGATGCATCGCTTCCACGGTTTCGATGAAGGAATATTCGAGGAAGCCGAGCGAGGTGTAGGCGCGCCACATCAGGCCCTGGAGGATGCCGGACACCCACATCGCCGAGATGTAGAGGACGATGCCAAGCGTCGCGATCCAGAAGTGCCAGTTGACGAGCTTGAGGCTGTAGAGACCCTTACGATTCCAGGCCCACGGCACCAGGCAATACAGCGCGCCGAAGGAGACGAAACCGACCCAGCCGAGCGCACCGGAATGCACGTGGCCGATGGTCCAGTCGGTGTAGTGGCTGAGCGAGTTGACGACCTTGATCGACATCATCGGGCCTTCGAAGGTCGACATGCCGTAGAAGGCGACGGAGACCACGAGCATGCGCAGCACGGGGTCGGTGCGCAGCTTGTCCCAGGCGCCAGACAGCGTCATCAGGCCGTTGATCATGCCGCCCCAGGACGGCATCCACAGCATCACCGAGAAGGTCATGCCGAGCGTCTGTGTCCAGTCCGGCAGCGCGGTGTAGTGCAGATGGTGCGGGCCGGCCCAGATGTAGAGGAAGATCAGCGACCAGAAGTGGATGATCGACAGCCGGTAGGAATAGATCGGCCGCTCCGCGCGCTTGGGGATGAAGTAGTACATGATGGCGAGGAAGCCGGCGGTCAGGAAGAAGCCGACCGCGTTGTGGCCGTACCACCACTGGAACATCGCGTCCTGAACGCCGGCCCAGGCGACGTAGGATTTGGAGCCGAACACCGACACCGGCAGCGCGGGATTATTGCCGAGATGCAGGACGGCGATCGTCACGATGAAGGCGAGATAGAACCAGTTCGCGACGAAGATGTGCGGTTCCTTGCGCTTGATCACCGTGACGAGGAAGACCAGCAGATAGGTCACCCAAACGATGGTCAGCCAGAGGTCCGCATACCATTCCGGCTCCGCATATTCCTTGGACTGCGTAACGCCGAGCAGATAGCCGGTGCCGGCGACGAGGATGAAGAAGTTGTAGCCGACGACGACGAACCAGGGCGCAAGATCGCCGGCAAGCCGGACACGGCAAGACTTCTGCACGACGTAGAACGAGGATGCGATCAGCACGTTGCCGCCGAACGCGAATATCACGGCCGAGGTGTGCAGCGGACGCAGGCGGCCAAAGCTCGTCCAGGGCAGGTCGAAGTTGAGCGCGGGCCAGGCGAGCTGCGAGGCGATGATCAGGCCGACCAGGAAGCCGGCGATGCCCCAGAACATCGACATGAAGGCGGAGAACTTGATCGGCCCCATATTGTAGTTGGGCCGGCCGTTGATCTCCGCGGGCGGCAGCGCCGCCGCGCGCTCGAAGTAGCGGTTGAGAATGACGAAGACCGCCGCGATGCTCGCCGCAGCGCTCAGCGAGGCATGGAAGGCGAAGGGCGCATCGAGCGCCTTGGCTGCCGCGACCACACAGAGGAAGGCGGTGACTGCGAACACTGCCGCCAGGCCGCTTTCACCGATGGTCATGGATTTGGAAATGGAGGGCTGGCTCATGCGGATTCTCTCTGAAAGAACACGCAGCCAGAAACCATATCCATGCTCGCGGGGAATTGATTGAAATCAAGATAGTCGGATTTCCGGCAGCCCCGACCCAGGGGACATCGGGAAGCAATATCAGCCGCTTACGTACGGTTCCGCGCGAATGACTGGACCCGGCCTCCGGCAAATTCACGGAGCCCGGATGTCGCAGAAATGAGCCAGCCGACAGGCTAGTCGCGCGCGGTCGCCTTGAGCGCGGTGATGACGTCCTCCCGCGCGATGATGCCGACGAGCTTCTGCGTTCCGTCGAGCACGATGATGCTCCGAATCCGGTGCTCGACCATGAGCTGGAGCACGCGGGTCAACCGCGTATCTGGATGAACGTAGATGAATTCCGGCGTCATGACGTCGCCGACCTTGCGATTCATCAGGTCGAGATAGCGCGGCACCATCTGGCTTGGCGTGAACGCAAAGCATTTCAGGATATCGAACTTGGTGACGATACCGACGACCTGCCCATCCTCCTCGACCGGATAGCCGTTGAAGTCGTCGCGCTCGAACATCTCGCTGAGCTCGAGCACGTTGAGATCGCGCACCACGGTCTTGACGTTGCGCGTCATGTAGCCGTCGGTGGTCTGTTCAAGGAATCTGTACACGGCGCGTCCTCTGATTGTCTTTCGGTCAAGGAGTCAGTGCGACAGCAGCACGCAGCAAGCTGACTGGGTGAGCAGATATTGCGTGACGCCGCCGAGGACCAATTCGCGGAACCGCGAATGGCCGTAGGCGCCGGCAACGATCAGGCCGGCTCCGACGTCGGCAGCCAACTTACCCAAATGGTCAGCCACGCTTTCGTTCCGGCCCGCTTCCGACACCCTGGCAGTGGCCGTGACGCCATGGCGGGCGAGCCAGGAAACGACGTCGGTGACAGAGGCCAGCACCGCCGGACGATCGTCATCCGGCTCCGGAATCGCGACGATCGTGATCTCCCTCGCCTTGCGCAGCAGCGGCAGTGAATCGACGAGCGCACGCCGCGCCTCCGGCGTATCCTTCCAGGCCGCCAGCACGCTGCGCAGATCGAGCCAGTTGAAGCTGTCAGGCACGACCAGCAGCGGACGGCCGGCCTGCATCACCAGGTCCTTGGGGCTCGCAAGCGAGAAGGCATCCGCGAAAGCCGGGCTTTGCCCCCCGCTGACGATGATGTCGGCGCAACGCGCCTGCTGCAGCGCGTAACGCGCCGGGAAATCGACCGCGCCGCGCCACTCGACGCGCCCGCCGCGATTCCTGGTTGCAGTACGGAATTGTCCCTCCAGATCGGCAAGGCGCTGCCGGACCGAGGCCTCGCCCTGGTCGATCAGACGCTGCGCCTCGGCGCTGTCAGTGAAATAGAGTGGCGGCGCGAATTGCGCCGCGGCAACTCCGACGATCGCCGCCTCGAATCGCTCCGCGAGCTCGCCCGCGGCCTGAAGCCTCGCCTCATTGGGCTGACCAAGCGCCAGGCTGACCATGACGGTCGCGTATGTCATTCCAAGTCTCCCGAGCTTGCAGATCGCAGCCATGCTAGGCGCACCGCGGCGGGCGCGGGATGAGATAGATCAAGCCGGCAAACGGTTCGGGCCGCCGCTGGACTGGTCAACCGGTCGCGAGGTAACCGATCGCCGAACTTGCCTCCGGGGCGGCCATGCGCGAAATTGCGGTCGCGGAACCGCGCCCCGGACCACAACGCAAGGATGGAAGCAAATTGAGCCCGACCCGCGTAACTCATCCGGCAGATGACGGTCGGGGCGAACATTTCCGGGTGCGGATCGAGGGATTCGGCGTCGGCACCTGGGACCTCGACCTCAAGACGCAGGAATTCGAGTGGTCGGATGCGGCCGGGGCGATGTTCGGCGTCGCCCGCAGCCAGCCGATTACCTATGAGCTTTTTCTGTCACGCCTCGAGCCGAGAGACCGCGAGCGCGTCGAAGCCGCGATCGGGCGCGTCGCCGAGCGCGGCGGCGGATTCGACGTGTCTTTCCGGATCGCCGATTCCGGCAGAGGACAATGGATCAGGGCCCGCGCCGGCCTGATCCGGGACGAGGCCGGTAGCGCGCGGCATCTGAGTGGGATCTTTCTCGACATCGACGAGGAGAAGCAGGTCGAGGAAGCGCTGCGCACCCGCGAGACCCATCTCCGCTCGATCCTGCACACGATCCCCGATGCCATGATCGTCATCGACGGCCATGGCATCATCCAGCTGTTCAGCACGGCCGCCGAGCGCCTGTTCGGCTATTTGGAGCATGAGGCGATCGGCCAGAACGTCAACATCCTGATGCCCGACCCCGACCGCTCCCGCCACGACAGCTATATCGCCCGCTACCGCACCACGCGCGATCCCCACATCATCGGCATCGGCCGCATCGTCACCGGCAAGCGGCGCGACGGCACGACGTTTCCGATGCACCTGTCGATCGGCGAGATGCAATCCGGCGGCGAGCCTTATTTCACCGGCTTCGTCCGCGACATGACCGAGCACCAGCACACCCAGGCGCGGCTCCAGGAGCTGCAGTCCGAGCTCGTCCATGTCTCGCGCCTGAGCGCCATGGGGGAGATGGCCTCGGCGCTCGCTCACGAGCTCAACCAGCCGCTGGCGGCCATCAGCAACTATATGAAGGGCTCGCGCCGGCTGCTGGCAGGCAGCAGGGATCCGAATATCGAAAAGATCGAGAGCGCGATGGACCGCGCCGCCGAGCAGGCGCTGCGCGCCGGCCAGATCATCCGCCGCCTGCGCGACTTCGTCTCGCGCGGCGAATCCGAGAAGCGGGTCGAGAGCCTCTCCAAGCTGATCGAGGAAGCCGGCGCCCTCGGCCTTGCCGGCGCGCGCGAGCAGAACGTTCAGCTCCGCTTCAATCTTGATCCAGAGGCCGACCTGGTGCTGGCCGACCGCGTCCAGATCCAGCAGGTGCTGGTCAACCTGTTCCGCAACGCGCTGGAGGCCATGGCGCAATCGCCACGGCGCGAGCTCGTCGTGACCAACACCGAGGGGGTCGACGACATGATCGAAGTGGAAGTCGCCGACACCGGATCCGGCTTCCACGACGACGTGATACCGAACCTGTTCCAGACCTTCTTCACGACGAAGGAGACCGGCATGGGCGTGGGACTTTCCATCAGCCGCTCGATCATCGAGGCTCACGGCGGCCGCATGTGGGCCGAGAGCAACGCATCGGGCGGCGCGACGTTTCGCTTCACCTTGCCGGCAGCCGACGAGAACTGATCAATGACCACCAAAGGACATGTCTACGTCATCGACGACGACGAGGCGATGCGGGATTCGCTGAAGTTCCTGCTGGATTCGTCCAGCTTCAGTGTCCGATTGTTCGAGGCGGCGCAAGGCTTTCTCGATGCGCTGCCGGGTCTCCCCTTCGGCTGCGTGGTGTCCGACGTGCGCATGCCCGGGCTTGACGGGATCGAGCTCCTGAAGCGCATGAAGGCCACGCAAAGCCCATTCCCGATCCTGATCATGACCGGTCATGGCGACGTTCCACTGGCGGTCGAAGCCATGAAGCTTGGCGCCGTCGACTTCCTCGAAAAGCCGTTCGATGACGATCGCCTGATCGCGATGATCGAAACCGCGATCCACCGGGCCGAGCCTGCTGCCAAGAGCGAGGCAATCACGCAGAACGTCGCCGCGCGTCTGGCCTCGCTCAGCCCGCGTGAGCGCCAGGTCATGGAGGGGTTGATCGCGGGCCTCTCCAACAAGCTGATTGCCCGCGAATACGACATCAGCCCGCGCACCATCGAGGTCTACCGGGCGAACGTCATGACCAAGATGCAGGCTGGCAGCCTGTCGGAGCTGGTGCGGCTGGCGATGCGCGCCGGCATGCTCAAGGATTGAGCCGGCTTCGACTTGAGGCATGTCAAGTCCGTCTCCCCGTCGCGTGTTAGCAAAGTCGCATGACTGAGATCAGCTTACACCATAGGCGGGATCCAATGTCGTCCCCCCTCAAGCCCACCGTCTACGTGGTCGACGACGACGATGCCGTCCTGGGATCACTGCGATTCCTGCTCGAAACGGACGGCTTCGCCGTGCGGACCTTCAGGAATGCCACGGCATTGCTGAATACCCCGCACTCCCCTGGCGCGGACTGCTACGTGATCGATTACAAGATGCCCGATATCAACGGCGTCGAGCTCGCCAGGCGCCTGCGCAAGTCGGAGGGCGACACGCCCGTGATCCTGATCACGGGCTATCCGGACGAGAATATTTCGACCCGCGCCGCCGCGGTCGGGATCAAGGACGTGATCTTGAAGCCGCTTCTCGACGAGAATCTCATCAAGCGCATCCGCGGCGCCATCCAGCGCAAGCCCAACGGCTGACCTCGAGGACCGACCTACGGGAATCTACGTAGGTACACCCCCTTAAGATATCGCTCGAAATTTTCACGCCCCGAAACCCGCGGTAACCATCTGCCATCTGAAATGGAGATGGCCAAGATGCTCACCCAGTTGCTCAATACCCAGATTCACGGCAGCAAGATCGCCCCCGCCGCTCATCCAGTCTCCGATCAGTTCGGCGCCATCACCGGCCATGTCGGTCTTGTCGCCACCGAGTTCTCCTACCGCAAGGACGAGGAGATCTACGGCGAGGACGAGCCTGCTGAATACGTCTACCAGGTCGTCTCCGGCGCGGTGCGCAGCTACAAGCTCCTTTCCGACGGCCGCCGCCAGATCGGCGCCTTCCACCTTCCCGGCGACGTGTTCGGTCTCGAATCCGGCGCCACCCATCGCCTCGCCGCCGAGGCCATCATCGACACCACCGTGCGCCTCGTGAAGCGCTCCAGCCTCGAGAAAGCCGCCGGCACCGACGTGCAGGTTGCCCGCAAGCTCTGGGCGATGACCGCGGGCGAACTGCGCCACGCCGAGGACCACATGCTGCTGCTCGGCCGCAAGACCGCCATGGAGCGCGTTGCGACCTTCCTGCTCGAAATGGACCGCCGGCTCGCCGTCGCCGGCATGATGGCGCTGCCGATGTGCCGTCGCGACATCGGCGACTATCTCGGCCTGACGCTGGAAACGGTGTCGCGCGCGCTGTCGCAGCTTCATTCCCAGGGCATCCTGGGCTTTTCCGGCGCCCGTCAGATCGTGCTGCGCAACCGCCAGCGCCTGCACAATCTCGACGCCTGATTTCTTCCTCCCTGCCATCTTCCCAACTGGCCGGCCGAATCCGTTTCGGCCGGCCATTTTCTCATTCTCAACCTGCGCTGCGCCGCGTCTCCGGCATGACCAGGAGAATCAGGACGAGCCCAGCCGCGGCGACACAGGCTAGGCCGACGAAGGCGGTGCTGCTGCCGAACCTGTCGCTGATGAAGCCGCCGAGCACGGTGCTCAGCGACGCGCCGATGCCGGTCGCGGTTCCCACGACTCCCTGCGCAAGATTGAAATGGCCGCTGCCAAAGGCGACGTCGGCGACGATTAGTGGAATCATCACCGCGAACACCGCAGCCGTGATGCCGTCGAACACCTGCACCAGCACCAAGAGATAGGGGTCGCGGACGGTTGCGAACAAAAGCCCGCGAATCGCAAGCGCGCCGAACCCTAGCAGCAGCAGCGGCCGCCGGCCCCAGGCCTGCGCCTTGCGCCCGACCGACGGCGACATCAGCGCAACGATCGCCTGCGGCACGATGATACAGCCCGCGATCAGGACAGTCGCCCACTGGCTGGACCGCGTCGTCACCACGCTCGCCATCAAGGGCAGCATCGCCGCGTTCGCAAGCTGCAACAGCATCACACTGCAGGCGAAGATCAACAGCGGCCGCTGCCTCAGCAGATGCCACACATTCGTGTCCGCGCCTTCGGCGGCTTCGCGCGGCATTTCGCCATGCGCGCGCGCCACGTCGACCTCCTCCTCGCGGATCCGCGACAGGGCGATCAGGGTCGGGATAGCGAGCAGGAAGGTGACCAGGAACACCGAGCGGCTCGACAGCAGATAGCCGGCGGTGCCCATCACCGCGGCGGCGACGCCGTTGCCAAGCGATGCGAAGCGCGCGTTGCGGCCGAGCCGTTCGCCGATCGCGAACGGCCCGACAAGGCCGAGGCTGATCGCGGCGATCGCCGGCCCCAGCACGCAGCTCGCGGCCGCATGCAGGGTCGCCGCCGTCACCACGACCGGAAAGATCGGCATCGCCGCATACGCAAGCGCGCAGCAGCCGATGGTCGCGATGGCCAGCCCCGCGACCAGCCGCTCGGATTTCGCGGCGTCGATGATCGCGCCACCCGGCATCTGACCGATCAGGGCGACGATGCCGCCGATCGACAGCACGAGGCCGATCTCGACCTGCGTCCATTTCTGCGTCGTCAGATACACCGCGATGAACGGGCCAAAGCCGGTCTGCACGTCGGCCAGAAAGAAGATGAACCAGTCCAGCGCCCGCAGGCTTTGCTTTGACGGCACAGGTTGCGGAAGCGCAGGGACAGCGTTGCGGCTCTCAGGTGGGCCACGTTGATCGTTGCTCGGATGGCTCGGCTTCCTGGACAAGCGCACCGACAGTCTGCCCTCCCCTTTCCTTACGGAATGAACTGCAGCGGTTGCAGGGTGCCGGACGCACCCAGCACGACGATCGGTGTGTCCTCCTTGTACTCCGGCGCAGCCGCGACCTGGGCCTTGGTCAGCTCCAGGCTGATGCTGTCCTTCTTGTTGGCGATCTTGCCGAAGTGCAGCGCGTTCCAGTCGACCACGATCTTGCGGCTGCCGACGCCGAGGAAGCCGCCGAAATCGATCACCGCCGCGCGCACCTTGCCGGTGCGATCGACGACGACGTCGACGATGCGCCCCATGTCCTCATCGGCGGCGCTGCGCACGTCGCGCCCGAGCACGCCGTGCGCGTCGCTGGCACCGATGATGGTAACCGACGGCGGCGGCGGCGCATCCTTCGGCACCACAGGCGCGGCCGGGGCCGGCGATGGCGGAGCGTTCGGCTCGGTTTGCACCGCAGGCGGCTCCTCCGCCGCGTACGACATCGCAGGCGCGATGCTTCCCAGGATCACTGCGACCAGCATCAACCGCGTCATGGCGGGCATGCGACCTCCTCCGGCTGGCGATGCTAAAGCGCGATGAGATTGTGACGAATCGTCATCGCGCTTTAGGTTGTTGTTTGAGCATGATCTTTTCGGAAAACCGCTCCACACTTTTCCGGATCATGCCACTAGTGCGCCAGCACGATCGATACCTGGATCTGTCCGCGCGTGCGCAGCACCTCGAGCGCGACATCGGTGCCGTGGCGGCGGATCCGCAAATCGACGCTGGACGGGCCCAGTTGCAGGTCGTGCAGCACCACCTCGTTCAAAAACGCCGGCAGATGCGGATTGCGCAGGCGGATCTCGCTGCGCGCGACGTCGAACTCGATGCCGAGCGCAGCTTCCAGCAGCGTGAACGGCGTCGCGCTGGCCCAGGCCTGCGGCGCGCAGGCGACCGGATAGAGCGTCGGGCCGCGGCGCTTCTCGCGCCGGAAGCCGCAGAACAATTCCGGCAGCCGCCGGAGGTCCATATAGGTCGCGGCCTCGAACAGGCCCTTGAAGACGTGCGCCACCGAATGCTTCAGGCCGTAGCGCGCGAGCCCGAGCGCGATCAGCGCATTGTCGTGTGGCCAGACCGAACCGTCATGATAGGACATCGGATTGTATCTGATTTCGCCGAGCGCCACGGTGCGAATGCCCCAGCCGGAGAAGAAATACGGCCGCATCAGGTCGGCAGCGACCTTGCGCGCGCGGTCCTCCCTGATCATGCCGCTGAACAGGAGCTGGCCGGCATTCGACGTCCGCACCTTGCAGGGCCGCTTGGCGCCGTCGAGCGCGAGCGCATAGGTGCCGAGCTCCTCGCACCAGAACGCGTCCTCAAAGCGTGCGGCGAGCGCCTTTGTCTCGGCCTCCAGCTTCCTCACCTTGTCCGGCTTGCCCAGCCGCAGGGCGCAGCGCGCGGCGAGCTGCTTGGCGGCAAACACATAGCCCTGCACTTCGGCGAGAGCGATGTAGCCTTCGGCGAGCGTGCCGTCGGCATGGAAGATCGCATCATAGGAGTCTTTCCAGCCCTGGTTGGCAAGGCCCTGCTCCGAGGCACGCTGATATTCGACGAAGCCGTCCTGGTCGGGATCGCCGGGTCCGTCGATCCAGGCCAGCGCGGCTTCGATCGCAGGCCACAATTCCAGCAGCGTCTCAACATCGCCGGTGCGCTCGAAATAGTGGCCGGCGAGCAGCACGAACAGCGCGGTCGAATCGACGCTGCCGTAATATTGCGCGAACGGCACCTCGCGCAGCGCCGCCATCTCGCCGCCGCGCATCTCGTGCAGGATCTTGCCGGGCTCGGCGTCGGCGAGCGGGTCAGTGGCCTTTGCCTGGAAGTGCGCGAGTCGCCGCAGCACGCCCCTGGCGACCCGCGGATCGATCCACAGCATCTGCAAGGCCGTGATCAGGCCGTCGCGACCGAAGGTCGTCGAGTACCAGGGAATGCCGGCATAGGGATAGCGGCCCTGCGGCGTATCCGTCATCAGCATGTTGAGGTCGGCCATCGCCTGGCACAACACCTCGTTGAAGATGTTGTTGGAGGTCTCGATGCTGGTTGCCCCCGCCGTACAGGAGCGCATTTCGCGGCGATGCGCCAGCATGGCCGGAAAGAACCGCACTGGCTTGAGTGTTTGCGGCCGGTTGCAGGACACCGCCACGAACAACGACTTCGTATGATGCGGCTCGAGCTCGAGCTGCCAGGTGGCGGCATTGACCGAGAGCCGGGTTGGCCTTGGATCGAAATGCAGCCCCGTCGTGCGATGCGCGTCATCGAGGCCCCGATATTCGAACAGGACGTCGGTCGGGCCAACCAATTTGCTCGCGCCGGTCCCCCGACGCAGCCGCTTCTCGCCGCGCACCTCGAACAGATCCGCGAAATCGCTGTCGAACAGCAGCGTCAGCTCGAAGCTCGCCGGCCGGTCGCCATGGTTCTGCAGGCCGATGCGCTGATAGGCCGTGCCGCGCCACAGGAACACCGTGCGCACGATGTGCAGCAGGTCCTTCTGGAGGACGATGCGGCCATTGCGGTAGATATCGGGATTGGTGAGATCGACGGTCAGAGCCGAGTTGTCGTCACGCAGGTTCGAGCCGAGCAGCAACGGCTGAAGATCGTCGAGCACGAGCTCGAGCCGCGCGAGATAGCGCGTGTCGCAGTTGAACAGGCCGTCCGGACCACCGGCGGACGCGCCGATATCGCCATGGCTGTCGAGCACGATGAAGGTGTCGTCGTGCTTGAGCGACCGCCGCGGCCGCGCCGCAGGTCCCGTCATGGGAATGTAGAACGGCTGCTCCTCCACCACTTCCACGGTTCGCGATGCCGCGACGAACTGGGTGACGACTTCGGCTGACATGCGCTATTCCCCTGCGCGTTATCCAAAACGCAATCGACCTGAACGCGACTAGCGACTTACGCGGCGAACTTCGAGAGCCTGTTCATCTCCTGTGTGACCAGCTCGCGGTAAGGCCCGTGGTTCTGCATCAGGCGGTCGGGCGATCCGTCCTCTATGATCTTGCCAGCCTTCAGCACCACCACCCGGTCGAAATTGCGCAGGGTTGCCAACCGGTGCGCGATCGCAATCACGGTGCGGCCGCGCATCAGGCGCGACAACGCCTCGCGGATCGCCTCCTCCGCCTCGCTGTCGAGCGCTGCGGTCGCCTCGTCGAGCAGCAGGATCGGCGCGTCCTTCAGGAAGGCGCGCGCGATTGCGATGCGCTGACGCTGGCCACCGGAGAGTTTCACGCCGCGGTCCCCGACCATGGTGTCGAGCCCCTCGGGCATACTCTCGACGAAATCGCAGCGCGCCGCGATCGCCGCGCGCAACACCTCGTCGTCGGTCGCGTTGGGCCGGCCGTAACGGATGTTCTCGCGGACCGAGCGATGAAACAACGAAATGTCCTGCGGCACCACGGAGATTGCCTCACGCAAGCTCTGCTGCGTCACCCGCGCGATGTCCTGGCCATCGACGGTGACGCTGCCGTCATCGACGTCATAGAACCGCTGCAACAGCGTAAACAGCGTCGATTTTCCGCCGCCGGACTGCCCGACCAGGCCGACGCGCTGACCGGGCTGCAGCCGCAGGCTGAAGCGCTCGAAGATCTTCGAAGCTCCGGGATAGCCGAATGTCACGTTGTTGAAGGCAATCGCGGCGCCGCGCTTGACCAGCGGCTCGGCTTCGGGGTGGTCACGCAATTCGTGCGGAACCAGGAGCGTTGCGATCGCCTCCGTCAGCCGCGCAACATGCTGGGTGACGTCGACCAGCGCGACCGCAAGATCGCGGGTGGCGTTGAGGATCGAGAGCCCGAGCGTGCAGACCAGCACGACCTCGCCAGTCGTCGCTTCGCCCTTCTGCCAGAGCGTGATGGCCCAGGCGAGCAGCGCGAGCGTCAGGACGACGGTGACCGCGGCGTGGGTCAGGCGCAGCTTTTCCAGGTAACGAAGACTGCGGCCGCGCGCCGTCAGTTCCCGGTTCACGGTGGCGTCGAAGCGCTGATGCTCGTGGGTGATGCCGCAGAATGCCCGCACCAGTGGCATGTTGCTGATGACGTCGATCATCTCGCCGTCGACGACGGCGGCCTTGTCGGCGAAATCGTCATGCAGCGGCTTGCCGGCTGCGGCAAGGTGGAACATCGCGATTACCATGCCACCGGCGATTATGATCAAACCCGCCGCCATATAAAGACTCACGGTTCCAATCAGTAGGATTGCCGCAATTGTGGCAATGCACGGCGGCAGGACATTCCAAACAAACATGTTCTCCACGGTGAACACGGCGTTGGAGGTGGCGGTGATACGACTGGTAAGCATGCCCGGCATGCGATCCGAGAAGTAGCTCGGCGCGTGACCGGTCAGATGCCGGAAGATGTCGCGACGCAGATCCCCGGTCACGCCGACAAAGGTGAAACTCGCTGTCCAACTTGCAATACGCCACAGGAAGTTATCGGCAGTGATCAGCGACATGAGGAAAGCGAATGACAGCCATACGCTTCCGCCATGAGAAGCGCCGGCAGACAGGCTGTCGACCAGCGATTTGACGCCATATTGCGTTCCCACGGAGCAGGCGACAGCCGCGACCACAGCGGTCAGGATCACCAGATGCGACGCCAGCCGCCGGCGAAGATAGCGCAAAACAAAGGCAAACGGCCGCCTCGCGTAACCCGATAGTTGATCCATATGGCTGCCACCCCGTCATCTAAGCAATTGTCAGTCGTGCCTCGCGCGGCACTGGCTGAGTGAACATCGACCGGTTCGTTCCGGTTCCCTTGCAATGCGATCACGACATGACGATGCGGACGATCTGAGAAACAGTCGTGACATCATCAAGACCAGATTGCGGACGAGTCACGCCGCATTGCGGACGTGTCCAATAAGTAACCTTTGAAGTGTGGAACTTCGCAGATGCGGGAACGTTCCCATGGCTGGCATGCCGGTGCCGAAGTGAGCTGGGGTTCAACTTTCATGATCGCGACAAGGAGGATGGTGAGATGCGCATCGCGCAGGTAGCTCCGTTGACGGAGGCTGTTCCACCCAAGCTTTATGGCGGCACCGAACGGGTGGTGCATTGGTTGACGGAGGAACTGGTGGCGCTGGGACACGATGTAACCCTGTTCGCCAGCGGCGACTCGCATACCTCGGCCAAGCTCGACGCGACATGGCCCAAGGCGCTGCGCCTGGACGGCTCGGTGCGCGATCCCAACGCGCTGCACATGGTGATGCTGGAGCGGGTGCGGCAGAAATGCGACGAGGAGGAGTTCGACTTTCTCCACTTTCACCTCGATTACTATCCCTGGTCGCTATTCTATCGCCAGCCGACGCCATTCCTGACGACGCTGCACGGCCGGCTCGACCTGCCCGAGCATCAGCCGGTGTTCAATACGTTCTCTGAAATCCCGGTCATCTCGATCTCGAACGCGCAGCGGCGGCCGGTGCCGCAGGCCAATTGGGTGCGCACAATTCATCATGGCCTGCCGGAAAATCTGCTGACGCCGGCGCCTGCGAAGCAGGATTATCTCGCGGTGCTCGGCCGCATCGCGCCGGAAAAGGGCGTCGATCGGGCCATCAACATCGCGACGCGCTGCGGCATCCCGCTGAAGATCGCGGCCAAGGTCGATCGCGCCGACCAGGATTATTACGACGAGCTGATCCGACCGCTGATCGAGAACAATCCGCTGGTCGAATTCATCGGCGAGATCAGCGACCACGAGAAATCGGAGTTTTTGAGCGGCGCGCTCAGTCTTCTGCTGCCGATCGACTGGCCCGAGCCGTTCGGACTGGTGATGATCGAAGCCATGGCCTGCGGCACGCCGGTGATCGCCTTCAATCGCGGCTCGGCGCCGGAGATCATCGACGAGGGCCTGACCGGCTTCGTCGTCGAGGACGAGATCAGCGCGGTCGCGGCCGTCGGTCGCCTGCCGCAACTGAGCCGCAGCGCAATCCGCAAGCAGTTCGAAACGCGCTTCACCGCAAGGCGTATGGCGCTCGACTATCTCGCCGCCTACCGCGGCCTGATGGAGGCGACCGCGCCGAGGATCAAGCTGGTGAGCAGCGCGGAGTAGCGCCGCGCTTCCACGTTCTCCGCTGTCACTCCCCGCGAAAGCGGGGAATCCAGTATGCGGCCGCCTCCCCATATTCCTCGCTGTCTCTGGAATACTTGTATGGGCTTGGTCAAGGATGAGTGGTTGTTAGATCATTTCAGATCATCTCCTTGTTCGAAGGAGGCGGACGTCTGCTGGTCCTGACCTCAAGACGGCTGGCCGCCTGTGGTGCGGCGGGCGTCAAGGGTGGCCGTAGGCCATCGCGTAGCGACGCAGCCCTTGACGGTCGCCAGCCCGGCGGCAGGCTTGAGGTCAGGACCATCAGACGTCCAGCGCAGTAAGAAGACGACTTCCGAGGCGAGCCCGCCCTGGACGCGATATCGCGTCGCAGACTTGTATTCGGTTGATCGATCGGGATCAGAACCATGATGCATGCATGCGCATCGGG